>DAOSBX010000027.1 GCA_035361075.1 Candidatus Hydrogenedens sp.
TTGGACTGGGATGAGGAATAGGAAGGTTTCTTTAATCTAAGTTGACAATGACTTTGATAAGGTAAAAGGGGTATAATTTTTTTAATGTAAGTAATCATATTCAATATTTAGTTTAGGGGTATTAAATGTTCAGGTATACGATACAGTGTCCTAATTGTGGGTACATAGGTGAGACTAACAAGATAAAGAAGGACAATGTAGGTTGTTTCTTGTTCACATTGGGGATTTTCTTTCTTTTACTTTTTTCCCCATTAGCCATAGGATTATTTTTCACCGCTTTATGTTATAAATTAATATTGAAAAAGAAACCGATACCTCTTTGTCCGCAGTGTAAAAATGAACTTGTTATCGTTACCAAAAAAGAACTTAACATCCTTATTATCCCTTTGGTAGGTATTCTTCTTTTGATTTCTTTTACGTTGCTGTCATTCTTTGGAGGGCCTTCTAATTCTTTGTCAAAAAACCTTAAACAGAATAACCTTGAGAAAAAAGAGCTTCCTATGCCTAACACACCGAGCATATCACACAATAATATTGGCACTACTCAGAAGGAAAAAATACATGCTAATGAAAATGAAATAGAGGCGAATGAGAATACATTAAATGATAAACTGAGGTCGCATGGGTTAGACTCTAATTTGTATGGTGTGGAACAAAAAATGATATTAGTAAAAGGCATTGAAACTGGAGTAAATGTTCACTTATTTTCTGACCCACGATTTAGTCCAGAACAGATGCAAGAAATTTTATTAGGTTTGCAAAAAGGATTGGATGTTACCAAATACAATAAAACAATATATTCACCTAATATGATGAAGCAGATTCGAGAGACATTAGAATTAGGAAACTAATGATGAAATATGTTTAAATATTATTTTTACACTCATATTTAAGGAGTAACAAATGTATCACAGACACATTCTTATTATTTCCTCTATGTTACTCGTTTCTTCTTTTTCTGCTTATTCTGAAACGGTCGTAGAACGTTCCTTTGAAACGCTTCGTCAAACACCACGTGTGTGCCCGGAGCAATTTACTTTTGCAGTTGTAGGCGATAGTCAACCTACAGAACCTGGGGAATTACCGCCAGTATTTTTTAGAATGATGGAGGAATGGAATTGTGTAAAACCTGCTTTTGTTATGAGTGTTGGAGACCTTATATTAGGCGGTTCAGCGGAAGGACTTCCTAAACAATGGGCGGACTTTACAAATGCTATTCGTTTGGGTCTTAATCATATCCCTTTTTTTCCAGCACCAGGAAACCATGATATATCCGATAAAAACTCCGAAGATATTTATAAGTCTGAAATAGGACCTACATGCTATGCCTTTTCTTATGGGAATGCGAGGTTTATTGTGTTAAATTCGGAGGAGCCAGGGCAAGTGGATTCTTTCTCTGAAATTCAAAAAGTGTGGCTACAAAAAGAACTTGCCAAAGTAACTGAAAAGCATATCTTTGTATTTCTACACAAACCATATTTTGTCAATCCTGAACATCAGGGCTGGAATGAGATTGCCCAGATGTTAAAGCCGTTCAAGAGTGTCTATGTTTTTGCAGGTCATGACCATCGATATCTAAATGTAGGAAAACGAGACAATATTCAGTATGTGATTACAGGTGGAGGTGGTGGCCCGATTCGTAAACCTCCAGAAGAAGGTGGTTTCCACCATTATCTCCTTGTACGTGTAGAAAATGAAGAAGTGTCATGGAGTGTTATAAAACCTGGCTTTGTTGAATCATCAGATATCGTGACAAAAGAGAAAATAGAATTATGGAATCAATGGAGAGATGCATTTCAAATACCAACAATAGAATGGGATTGGGGTAATCCTATTCATATTGATGTTCCAATGAAAATAACAAATCCGTCGTCTGATGCTACAACAATTGAAATACAGTGGGATAGTCCACCCTCTTGGACAGTAACACCGTCAAACAGCAAAATTCCCTTGGGATTTGACAATACTAACAATACTGCAACAGTGCGGATAAGTATGAGTCGAAATGAGCCGTCACCAAAGTTATATCCTGTGCCAACAGCAAATATTGTTATCCCACTAACGGAGGGTAATTATTCATTAAATATACCGTTTCCGATAGTTCCGTCAATTGGGATTCCATATACTGATATTTCACCAACAATAGATGGTAATTTGTATGAATGGGAAACCATCCCTTCCTATCCATTACTTTATCCTGTCCGTTTTGAGCCTTCCCAAAATACTCAAGACTTGCAAGCCTCATGGCAATGTAGTTGGAATGAAAAAGGACTATATATGGCGGTTACAGTATACGATAATGAATTTGTTCAACCGTATGCAGGGGATATAGTCTGGTGTGCTGACAATCTGGAATTATTTTTAGGTGTTTGGGAATGGAGTTTAACATTAACGGAGCACGGACCGGAGGTCTTTCTTTATGAGGGTCCTGGTAGAGAAGAGGAAACCGTGAATACAGTTGTCCAACTTGCAGTAGTTCGTAACGAACCTTATACATATTACGAAGCCTATTTTCCACCATCAGAATTAACTCCCCTATTATTAGAAGCGTACCAAAAAATTACATTTTCTCTGATTGCAAATGATTTAGACAAATCTGGTGATAATCCGAAGCGACATTGGCTCGAATTTACACCGGACGCAGGCTCCGGCGAGGATGATTTTCCACGGGCTATTTTAGTATTACAACCATCTAAGATGTAGTGATTGCAAATATTACGATTTGTATATTACGCCTAAAAAAGAATATAAAAATGTATTATTAAAGTTTATCAACGTATAATTCTTACATTAAATTAAAACATATTATAGGAGGTAAAAATTATGGCAGAATATTTTCCCGAAGTTCAGAAACCAATTGCTTATGAAGGTCCCGATTCAAAAAATCCACTTGCGTTTAAGCATTATAATCCGAAGGAAAAAGTATTAGGTAAGACGATGGAGCAACATCTCCGTTTTGCGGTTTGTTATTGGCATACATTTCGTGGTTCTGGGGCAGATATGTTTGGTGCTCCAACATTATTCCGAAATTTCAGGCAAGCAAAAGACGAAATGGAGGCGGCAGAAAAAACACTTGTTGCTGCATTTGAGTTTTTCACCAAGTTAGGTGTAGGTTTTTGGTGTTTTCATGACGCAGATATTGCACCAGAAGCGGATACTCTCTCAGAAACGAATAAACGGTTAGACCATATTGTAAAATTAGCCAAGAAACTTCAAAAAGATACTGGAGTAAAATTGTTATGGGGAACATGTAACCTTTTCTCCCATCCACGCTTTATGGCAGGTGCTGGGACTAATCCATCGCCTGATGTTTTTGCCTTTGCCGGTGCAAAAGTGAAAAAAGCCCTTGAGATAACACATGAACTAAATGGTGCTGGCTATGTTTTTTGGGGTGGTCGTGAAGGATATGACACATTGCTTAATACGGATATGAAGAGAGAATTAGACCATTTAGCCCTGTTTCTGCAGATGGCAGTAGATTACAAAAAGAAAATTGGATTTAAGGGACAGTTCTACATTGAGCCGAAACCAAAGGAGCCAACAAAACATCAGTATGACTTTGATTCTGCAAGTTGCTATGCCTTTTTACAACATTACAAGTTGACAGAGCATTTCAAATTAAATATTGAAGCAAATCATGCAACATTAGCAGGGCATACATTCCACCATGAATTGGCATTTGCCGCAGTAAATGGGTTATTAGGTTCTGTTGATGCTAATCGTGGTGACTTATTATTAGGTTGGGATACAGACCAATTCCCGACAGACTTATATGACACAACATTGGCAATGTATATAATTATCAAAGCAGGGGGATTTACCACAGGTGGATTAAACTTCGATGCACATGTGCGTCGTCAATCCATAGACCCGATAGACTTGTTCTATGCTCACATTGGTGCTATGGATGCATTTGCACGTGGATTAAAAATTGCAGGAAAATTGATAAAAGACAAAGTCTTCGAAAAAGCGATAGCCCAAAGATATGCAGGCTGGAACAAGGATTTTGGCAAAAAGATAGAGAATAAAAAACTCTCCTTTGTTGAACTTGCTAAATATGCAGAGGCTCATGGCGAACCAAAACTGCAAAGTGGTCGACAAGAACTCCTCGAAAATATCTTAAATGAATATATCCGCTAAGGAAAGAAATCAACCGATGTAAATGTTAAACATATATCGGGATGAACTTAAAATTCATCCCGATATTTTGGTAATATCAAAGTAAAATGAACTGAGAAAAGGTATGCCTTATGTCCAATCACCCTGACCCTATCCTTGAACAGATGAAGACCATATCTCCCAATATCCAAAAAGAACAGGAACTAATTATTAAGTCCCGAGAACAAGGCAAAGGAGCCATTCTTAAAACATTTGTTCGCCTTTCAGGACCTGGCTGGCTACAAAGTGCTATTACCCTTGGTGGTGGGTCGTTGTCATCCAGCATGTATTTAGGGGTATTGGTAGGATTTGGTTTGTTATGGTTACAGCCGTTAGCAATGCTGGCGGGAATTATTATGCTCAGTGCGATTTCTTATGTTACCCTCTCCACAGGACAGAGACCTCTTCGTACCATTAACGAGCATGTTAACCCCGTGTTAGGGTGGAGCTGGCTTGTTGGTGCAATGTTAGCGAATTTTGTCTGGTCAATGCCTCAGTACTCGTTAGCCATTGCATCATTTCAGCAAAACCTGCTACCACAGGTATTCGGACCACCTACAGTGGACCTGTTTACAGGGAAAGTACTTGCTGGACTGCTCATACTTACAATTAATATAACCTTTCTAACAATGTACACACTTGGAGGCAGAGGTGTAAAAGTTTTTGAGATAGTTGTAAAAATAATGGTTGGTTCTGTGGTTATTTGTTTTTTTGGGGTAGTTGCAGTTTTAACCGTAAAAGGACAGGTTCGATGGCAGGAATATTTGGCTGGGTTCATTCCTGACTTTTCACTATTATTCCAACCTTCAAAACATCTAATGCCATACATAAACGAAGTTTCTGATACTGCACGTTCTTACTGGACCAATCTTATCGTGTCTCAACAACGTGATGTTATCATTAGTGCTGCGGCAACTGCAGTAGGAATTAATATGACCTTTATGTTGCCATATTCCATGTTGCGTAAAGGTTGGGACCATGAGTTTCGAGGGTTAGCAATATTTGATTTATCGACTGGACTATTTGTTCCATTCGTGCTTGCTACCAGCTGTGTGGTGATAGCCTCCGCAGTTCAATTCCATGCAAAACCAGCCCCTGGCTTTTTGGGTGAACGAGATGAAAAAGGGAATATCATTCAACCTGCTCCAAATTTAGTAGGCAGTTTTAACAGATTATTAGAAGACCGCATTAGTTTTGAAATAGGTAAAAACACATGGGATAACTTATCCCAACAAGAAAAGGAATATCGGTTAAGCCAGTTACCTGAGGTAGACCGTAAGTTGTCAGCTATGTTGGTTCGTCGGGATGCATTTAATCTCTCCGATGCCTTAAAACCCTTAACAGGTTCCACTGTGGCACGCTACATTTTTGGTATTGGTGTTTTAGGTATGGGGTTGGGTGTGTCCACAATGTTGATGGTAATAAATAGCCTATGTTTTTGCGAACTTCTGAATAGACCTTTCCGTGGTTGGACACAATTTTTCGGTGGATTGATGGTTTCTATAAGCCTTATAGGTGTGCTTTTTTGGAAAGATGCTCAAATGTGGCTTGCTATTCCAACCTCTGTTTTTTGCATGACATTGTTACCCTTGGCATACCTTTCCTTCTGGCTACTCTTGAATCAGAAAAAACTTCTTAAGGAGAATACACCTCAAGGTATAAAATGGTGGCTTTGGAATGTTTTATTAGGTATCTCATTCACTTTATCAGTAGTAGGTAGTTTATGGTCTATTACCTCAAAAATTGGCACAAAAGGAATCGGTATTGTTGTCATCTTCTTAATACTTGTTCTAATCGCTCATCTTGTCCGTAAATATCAAAAGAAAGGAACGACAACCAGTTTGTTATAAAACTGTGATAGTTATAACCGCAACGCCATTGGCTGGCAGGTCGAGAGCGATTCCTTCTCTTAGTTCTGTTCCATCCATTTCTATGGGTTCTTTGTCGTTGACAATCACTTGATATTTTCGTTCCTTTTCTACGGTAAACCACTCTGGGAACTGGTTTAATCGCGGATAATCTATCGGCAAATGAAAATATTCTTTATGTCTCGGTAGGTCGCATTTTAATTTGCCTAAGTATCGCCATTCTGTTTTTACAACGACCTTTATTTGGTTATGTGCTTGACGTATAGCTCCGACACCGATATCCGCATGCCACGGCTCAACATAACACCCTTGTGATTTCCAGAAGGCATACATCAGCATTGTTCGGGCACTGTTTCCATCTCCGTGCCAACCTTCAATTATTCCTGAGGGCTTTTGCTTTTTCAGTAATCTCTGTGCAGTATAGTCTGCCCATCGCTCTGCCTGTGATGATGGAAAGCGATTTATCAGGTTAATTGCCCCTTCTAATGAGTCTGCCAATCCATCGGCAATATCATTTTCCCACGGATAATCTCGTGCTTCCCACAGGTTATCAAGTGTCCTTTGTATCTCTCGTATATAATCTGGCATATCGTCAATCTTAGCAACGGTAGCGATTGCGTTATAGTTATAGCCCCAGTTATCGGTCAAAGTTTGACGTAGCACCTTTTTTTCTTTAGGATTTATCGCTTCATAGAACAAACCATAGTCATTCCGTCCTATCTCTAATATCTTACGGATAATGTTATGCATAGGTTCTTTCCATTGCTCATGTTTTTCGGGTGCTTTGTATTTAGATATTAAATAAGCCTCGGAAAGACCACCGAAAATCTCACACCCATGGTCGTCTAATTGAAAATAATCTGTCTCTACAGGAGAATGATGTATAAAGAAATAATCAGCTAATTGGAGAGCCTGCTCTTTATATTTATCATTACCAGTTAGCCAGTACATACGAGATAGCCCTTGGAGCACATCTCCTGCAACCTCGTGGGAAGTATCTGGTAAAAGTCCTACTTCTGTCTTAATCTTGGCGTTTTTCCAAATATCATCCATCAAGTCAAGCATTCGTTGAGACCACTCCGAGGGACCAAGCCATTCAGTGAGCGGTAGTAAGCCATCTTTGATATATTCTGCCGAACCAAAGATTAAGGATGGCAATTCAGGTGTTGGCGTACGGAAATTCCTTTGTATTAAATCCCAATCATCTGGGAGGCGGTCGATGCGATTGCATAATTTCTGTTCCATTTTTAGGATACTCTTCATCCTCGTTTCAAATAAATAGCGGTCAGTAAGGTATGCCGTCAATGTCAAAAATGGATAATTGTCTGCGGAACAATCCTTCGCATTCCAGTAAAAATCCGATTTTAAGTTGCGGGGAAATAAATATACCTCTGGGTCGCTAAACTGCATCCAACCTTGAACAATTTTCCAACAAAATAACATAGACTCATTATTCAAAGTTGCATTTTGAGTCAATATTTCATTATCAGCCGTTTGTGAAAAGGTAATGGTAAAAAGGAGCAAAAAAGATAATTGCATCTTCGTCCCTTTCTATTCATTTTGATAAGTTCATTGTATTTATATAAGATTATATTCTATATAAATAAATAATAACTACTATTGTTAAAAAGGAGTTGTCTATATGCAGAGATATGCTTTTATGATGAAATTAAAAAACGATTTAGTTATTGAAGAGTATGAACGGCTACACAAAGATATAGGGCAAGATGTTATTGAGGCACATCGCAGAGCAGGATTTCATAACTATTCTATTTTTCGTTATGGGTTAGAACTTTTTGCATATTTTGAATCAGTAGACCCTGAGGGTTGCTTTACTCGAATTGCTCAGGAGCCTATTATGAAAGTATGGTGGTCAAAAACGAACCCACTTATGGAAACAGATGGAAATAAGCCTTTATTTACTCCCATAAAAGAAGTGTTTCACATGGATTAATGATGTGGTTGAAGTAGAAATAAAGTGGAAGGAATAAGTAAGCCAGCACCTAATAAAATGATACCAATAATAACGACCCATCTGAACCGCTGAGGTGTAAGAAAACGGTCTACATAAAAACCTAAGAGCATACCAAGAAACATGCCTGGAATGCCTGGCAGTGAGTAATAAAGTACCTGTTTTGTCACTAAACCCGTAATAAGATGACCAAAAATAATGATAAAACCGTTAACGAGAAAGAAGGCTTGTAAAACAGAGCGAAAACTCCCTTTTTCTGGATTTGCAATGCTGGTGTAAATAATTACAGGTGGACCATTTGCATTATAAGCACCACCTAAAATTCCAGCAACAAAACCAGCAAGCAGTCCATAAAACGTTTTGCTTGGGGTTGGTGACGAGACCAAATGCTTTTCATGTGTATTGTCCTTATAAAAAAATGAAAAAAAGCCGTAACCTATTAAAACTATCCCTAAAACGGCATTTAAAATTTGCTCATTTCCACCTTTGAGAAACAGCAAACCAATGGGAACACCAAAAATAGAAGGGAGGATCAATATTAACGAACTCCGCCAATTGAGAGATTTCCAGTTTTGCAACAGCACACCTAAATTAACAATCTGACTTAATAGGGCGAGCAAAGGTGCAGAGATTTGGAGTCCCACAGCCAACACTAATATCGGCATACCGACTAAAGCAGAACCAAAACCCGTTGTGGCATGCACAAAACTTGCACATAGAAAAGCGAGAAATACAAAAACTTCTGGAGGCATATTTTATTAAATATTATCTGGGAGATTGGTTTCTAAAATCTTCTTCGCTTGCTGTTCCCGATATGCGATAAGTTTTGTTTTTAATTCTGGATATTTCTGAGCCAAAATAGCAATTGCCATGAGTGCAGAATTTGTTGCTCCTGGTTTGCCGATTGCAAAACAGGCAACAGGAATTCCTGGTGGCATTTGAACGATTGAAAACAATGCGTCCTGTCCGTTCAATGCTCCAGAGGGAATAGGGACACCCAGTACAGGTAAAACCGTGCAAGATGCAATAACTCCAGGCAGTGCGGCGGCCATCCCTGCACCAGCAATGAACAATTCAATTCCTCGTTCTTCAGCAAATTTTACATACTCTTTCAGCATTTCTGGTGTTCGATGTGCAGAAAGAACACGTGCTTCATAGGGGATATCAAAATCTTTGAGAATTTTTACTACATTCAACATAACATCCCAATCCGAAGCACTTCCCATAATTACACTAACTAATGGCGTCTTTTTTGAATCTGTCATATTTATTCCTTTCCTTCTTTTCCAATTCCATCCCCTATTGTATACATCCAAAATAACCTATTTCCATTTAATTCATTTCTTGCCCTTATCCATAAACTCAATTGTTTTATGAAAATTGAGTCTTTCGGTTCTCCCTGGTTTCTTTGAATAATCATTGCGAAGAGCAGATTCTATTTCTATCTTAGAGTATTTTTCTGTTGACATAAGATATGAAAATAAAAGATTGGCAAGCGTCGCAAGCGATAGTTCATGAGTTTTTCCTGTTTTTTCCCATATAAAATCGCTAAACTTTGAGAAAGCATCAAAAGGCGTTGTATCAGATGCCCATAATAGATTAAGTGATTGTTGGAAGTTCCCCTGATTGTAGTATAGTTCGAGATACCGTGCCATCCGTTTTAGTTTTTGTAACTCGTCAAAAGAGAGTGTACTGGTCTGAAGTATCTCATACGGCGGAAAAGGAGCAAACGCAAGGCTGTAAGTCTTGATATGTCGTGAAATAGGAGCACCTCTTAACCGTTTCAAGATTCCCAATTGTATTTCCTGTGGATCCACTTCAATTAATCTGTTAAAACTGTCTCTCATCGTATCCCATGTTTCCGCAGGCATACCTGCTACTAAATCTGCATGAATTTTTGCTCCTGTTTCTGTACGTAAATAACGTAATACTTCAAATGTTTTTTCTAAATTCTGACGGCGCGATATTAAGTCTTGTGTAATTGGATTTGTTGTTTGTAGCCCTGTTTCTAAATGAAGAGTTCCTGATGGAAATTCCTTAAATCGTTCTAATATATTCATACTTAATTTGTCAGGAACAATCTCAAAATGAATCCTCATATCTGGTTTGATATGACTTAGAAAAAAATCGATAATGTCTAATGCATGTGTTTCATTAATGTTAAAGGTTCTATCTACAAAAGTAAAATTTTTTGCTCCACGCTCTATTAACTTATACATGCTTTCTAAAAATGTACCCCTATCAAAAAATCGCACTCCAGGATTTACAGAAGACAGGCAAAATTCACAATGGAACGGGCAACCCCGTGTGCTTTCGACATAGATAATTTTATGTTCAATGTCCTCTGATGTGTATTCGTCATAAGGCAACGTCAAAATGTTTAAATCCGAAATAGGTTTTTCCCATATCTTCTGTTGTGGTTTTCGGTCTGTTAATAGGTTGTCTAACAATTCAGAAAAGGCACGTTCACCTTCTCCACGAACAAGATAATCTGACCAATGAAAGACAGGGAGTTCTTCGTATTCGTAACTTACTTCAGGTCCACCAATAATAATAATGATTTCAGGGGCTACCTGTTTTATAATTTGCACCAATTCGGTTATCTCGTTTAGATTCCAAATGTATACCCCAAGCCCTATAATTTTTGGTTTTTCCTTTAGTATCGACTCGGCGATAATTGGCACAGCCTGCTTAAGATGAAATTCCTTAATGACGATTTTCTCTCTCCATATACCTGAATTTGCACGTAGCCAACGAAGTCCAAACGACGCATGAGAGTATCTCGCTGTAATTGTTGATAAAACAATATCCGTCATGAGTTATGCTCCAAAACAGTGCTATAATTATAAATCAATAGTATCTAAAACTGGAAGGAAGTTATACCACGTCGGGAACGTTATGGATGTAGCAAATTTTATTTTTAAAAAGGCATCAGATGTTATTTATGGATATATTTCTTCAAAAGGTCTCCAAAAACTTTATCTTTATCATTCTTCGTATCCGCGACCTTATCTTCTCCATGAAACCCCAAATATTTTGCTTGGTAGGCACGTATCGTTTTTATTAGATAGATACTTTTCGGGGATTCCAGAACAGTTTGAAGGGCTTCCACTGGATTTATCCTCTGCGACTGAATTTCAAAAAAAGATATTCTATGCTTTGAGAAAAGTACCGTGGGGCAACATCTGCAGTTACTCTGAACTGGCAAAAATGGCACACTTATCGCAAAATCATGCCAGAGCAGTTGGGCAAGCACTTCATAAAAATCCATTACCAATTATTATCCCCTGTCACCGTGTACTAACAGCGAAGGGGCACATAGGAGGTTTTTCCGCTGGCTTGGAATGGAAACGCAAATTACTAAAGCTTGAGGGAATTTCTATTCAAGGATAATTATTTGACGACCTTCCCACAAGTTAGAGGTTGATTATTTGATAGAATATATTAATAATTGAAATTTCCTACAATGGAGTGTGGCTATGGAAAAACAACAATTACATGCTATTGAAAACATAAATATTGTTGCATTTACTCCTCTTATTACACCACGGGAGATAAAAAAGGCATATCCCATGACAGATGCTTTGTCCCGCAGTATCGCAGAGTTCCGTAATACTGTTGGTGCTATCCTGCGTGGAGAAGATAACCGTTTCATGATTATTGTGGGTCCCTGTTCTATTCATAGCCGTGAAGTTGCCTTAGACTATGCCCAGAGATTATTAAATGTGCAAAAGCAAGTAAGTGATGTAATGTTTATAATTATGCGGACGTATTTTGAGAAGCCACGGACAACCTTAGGTTGGAAAGGACTAATCTACGACCCCGATTTAGATAGTACCCATAACATCGCTAAAGGTTTAAATTTAGCCAGAGAAATCCTAATTAAAATTGCTGAGATGGGACTACCTACGGGAACCGAATTGTTAGACCCAATAGTTCCTCAATACATTTCTGATTTAGTATGTTGGGCTTCTATTGGTGCACGAACCACAGAATCACAAACACATCGAGAAATGGCAAGTGGTTTCTCTATGCCCATTGGTTTCAAGAATAGTACTGACGGTAATCTACAAGTAGCCATTGACGCTATGATTTCAGCAAGGGGACACCATCACTTCTTAGGTATTGATGAAGATGGCAGGTCTTGCATTATTGAAACAGCGGGCAACTCGTTATCTCATATTATTCTCCGTGGCGGTAGGGGAAGACCAAACTATGACCCTGTAAGTGTCATTGAAGCGGTTGAGCAAATGCAAAAAGTAGGACTACCTCCACGAATTGTTATTGATTGTAGTCATGCCAATTGTGGCAAAAGATATGTATTACAAGCCCATGTCCTTCGTGATGTAATTCAACAAAGAATAGAAGGGAATCGATTTATTCTTGGTGCTATGCTTGAAAGTAACATTAAAGCGGGAAACCAACCTTTTCCCCCTCCTGGAGCAGTCCCTGAATATGGGGTCAGTATCACAGACCCATGCCTCGGTTGGGAAGAAACAGAAACGGTTATACTCGAATCCGCAGAAAGACTACGGAAAAATAGTTAAGGATATTATAGTTCTATTCCACCAAGCATCCTCAGTGCATCACAGAAAGGACCATACGTATCATGTCCGAACATTACAAAGCGAATATTGGTTATCCCACAAGAAGGGTTCTTCTCTATAAATTCTTTCACAGTTCCAACAGCAATTTTTGCAGCTTCTGGAATTGGGTAACCATAAACACCACAGCTGATGGCTGGGAAAGCAATAGTTTTTACCTTGTGTTCCACCGCTACTTCTAAAGAACGTTCGTAACAGCTTTTTAACAAATCTGGTTCACCATGTTTCCCATCACGGTAGATAGGTCCAACAGTATGAATTACATACTTAGCGGGTAACCGACCACCTGTTGTGATTTTAGCATCGCCTGTTTCACAGCCACCTAACTTTCTGCATTCTTCCAATATTGCTGGTCCTCCAGCACGATGTATGGCTCCATCAACACCACCTCCACCAAGAAGAGATTTGTTTGCCGCATTAACAATAGCATCGGTTTGTTCTTTTGTTATATCACCTTGCACCACTTCAATAACACAATTACCCATGTTGAGCTGAACCATATTTTTACCTCCTCTAAACTAATAACATTCTACCGCAATTGAAAATAAAACCAAAAATATTAAGATTTACCTAAAAAGATTAAAATATTCGCTCAATATTATTTGGGGTACTGGTCTCTTTCTCTTTGGTGCTTGATTTCTCATTATTCAATTCGTGATAAAGCCCCATTTCAAGGTCTTCTTTTCCTGATTCATACTCTTCTACAGATATACTTCCAATAATCTGAACTTTAAGTTTTGTCTCACAGCATATAAATTCAACTCCAATCCCTTGGGGAAGCAGTTTGGGGTATTCAAATGATTTCCATTTTTTAGCGGGTCTTCCACCTGACCACATTGTAACAACATAGACTGTTCTCATAAAAAGAATCCTTACAAGCCAATGGTTCTATCTAATTCATCTAAAAACTGTGTTAATACTTTTGTGTCATCTTTATTAACTTTTAAAAATTGAACACCAGATGCAAATCCACCCTTTTCGGGTAAGTGTTTCGTCCAACGAATAGCACCAGTTGCACGAATATGTTTGCCACCAGAAACCTCTATGTCTAAATTAATATTTTGACCAATATCAAAACTTTGATGAGTAAATACCGCACATCCTTCTGCACTAAGGTCAAGCAATCTACCTTTAAGTGGAAGTTGTTCTACTGTCCAGACATCATCTTTATCAGAACAGTATCTAATAGGTAAACCGATATTAACATGGCATAAATGGCGGATTATTCTACGACGTTTATGTCGCACTTCACGACTTTCTTCCTCACCAACTCGGGTCTCTAACTGTTGAATCCGTTGAATTAGGGCATGGTACCGTTGAATTAAATCTCGGTCTACCTGCCTACGAATAAATGTTCTTCGTTCTTGCACATCATTCCCTTTTTTTAATAGTTATGTTCCTCATCTTAACCTAATTATCATATCAGAAAACAATAATACAATTTGAGTTACCAAGGTAATTTTTTGTCTTCTTTATCTTTTGTTTAGCCATGTTTCTATTGCGTTAAGAACCATTTCGGGTGTAATTAACGTCATACAACGGTGGTCTGTGGGACACTCAGGTAATTGGCAAGGTCCACAATCGACAGGAACACGAAGCACTTCACCACGTTCCCACGGACTTTCGGTATATTCAGGTTTTGTCGGTCCCATTAGGCAAATCACAGGGATATCGAAAGCAATAGCAATATGCCGTGGTCCACTATCATTACAAATAAGGAGGTCTAAATTTTTAATAACCGCCTTAAGTCGGGAAAGATGATGCCCATTAATGAAAGGGTCAATAAACTTCTTTTTATAATATTTAGAAAAATCATTTTTAATCTCTTCTTCCCCAGGTCCTGTGATTAGTATGGGCGTTAATCCATATTTTTGTGTTAATACCTCTGCAACTGTAGCAAACCTTTGAACACCCCAACGTTTACTCGAACCAAACGACGCACCTGGAGCAATACCCACACGAAAGCCTCCTAATTGTTCTTTTTCTAACTCTTTTATCCACAGAGATTGCTCCTCCTCAGATACGGCTAATTCCAAACCCTTATTATCAAATGGAATATTTAGCAGTTCAGCTAATCTTAAGTATTCGTAAACCATGTATTGAATTTTGCGATTACCAGAACCATCTTGGGGGAAGGCAATTCGATGAGATAATAAAAAACCTCGTGAATTACAATCATAACCAATTCTTAATGACGCACCAGTAATAAAAGCAAGAAGAGCAGAACGAAAGGAATGAGGCAATACAAAAGCAGATGAATACTTGTATTTTCTCAATTCATACGCCAATTTTAACTGCTGTAAAGGATGTGACGGCAAAGAGAAAGAATCATTAATATATTTTAATCCATCAAGAAGTTCGCAAACTGCTTTTTTGGCAACAATATGAACAGAGGCAGACGGATAAAACTTTTTTATTGAACGTAGCAATGGCGTAGCCATCACCGCATCGCCAATCCAATTCGGTGCGAAAAAAAGTATCGATTTCATGAACCTCATTTCAAATATGTAGAGAAAAATAGGTTATATTTCGGAATACAATCTGATTAAGGAACTGTTACCCATGCTCCTGGGACACATTTATCTCCCAACTTTTGGCCTAATCCACTATTTTTAACTTTCATAAAGTCTTCATTATTGTCTGGAAGCTGGATAATTTGCCCAGATTTGGCTCTTTGGATTCGTTCAAGGGCATAGATGGTCTCAACTTTTGATATAGACATATCAGGTATATTTTTGTTTAAATTAGCGATCTCTTTATAGAGTGCTTTTCGGTCTTTATTCTCTTCGGAAAGCAGTCGTTGAATCTCATTTTTACGTTCCGCTTCTTTTTGAGCATCACAATCCTTCAACTCTAAATAGCCTCGATTATTTTCAGCGACACACCCCTGATTTTTCAAGGCTTCTATGGCATCATACCGTTCCCGCATACGGTCTGCAATCTCTTTGGCGAGAGGAGACACAGTTGCCAAAGACTCCGCGTATGCAGGTTTGAAAATACAGAAACTGGAACCTAACCAGCTCGTTTTCTTTTGCTCGCCATTATCTTCTTTGACTGGTAATTCATCCCTCTTCTTTTCAACGTAATCCAGCAAACTACCCGCTTGTTCCTGAACATGTCGTATATCAAGTGTTATATGGGCTTCTATGGTATGTTTTGTTTGCAACACACAGTTAATACTTAATGCAATGCCTATCACTAACATAAGGATGATAACTTTTTTCATATCCTTCAACCCTTTCATTGTTATTACATTCTAAACTGCTTATTAAATAATAATCACAGAGAATATATTTAATCAAGTTTTAACCTTTATAAATATTCCTCTTTATTAAACGTAAAAAAATAAATTTTAATTCACTATTACGATAATGAATTTTGAGGCAATCTTAATAGGTTTAGGAATGCTATCTTCGTAATAAAAGCACATTCTACTTTACTTCAATTCTTAAAATTGAGTTAATTTTAAAAGAGACCTTATTTATTTTATTTCTATTTGGACATTAGAGGGTGTTGTAAGTAATGACCACAGCATTTTCCAATCCGCATTAATATAAAAAACAGGAGCAAGGTCTAAATTTGGGGTTGATAATAATAAAGAGATGGTCGCCTGATTGTCTTTAAATCCAATGTTTAACTCACCTTTATTAAATGATTTTGGGTCTTCTTGTCCCAGTAACTTTTCCAGTTGTTTCTGAACAATGCTTACATTTTGCAAGTAAAGAATTAATTGCATAAGCACATCACGATTTATCGTTAACCCTTGGGGACAGATTATATTTATATTTCCGTCTATTAATTCGCCACTTGTAAGATTCATATTTAAATCAAATGTGCCATGTGCTATCCCTGTTAATTTAATCCATGGAGGTTGTAATTCTTCAGTAAATAAAGCCAAATCAATATTCTTAAAATGCCCATTTATTTTTCCTATAAATCCTGTTTCATTCATATTGAGCGTCCCCTTTGCCTCAAAAGTGCCTCCCCAGATATGTCCAGTTACTTTATTTAATTCCATCTGAGGAGGATAAACATGCACCTTTATATCATTTTCAATTTGTTTCAGCAATAGACGACTTATCCCAACTTGGTCAAGGGTTATATTTATGGGAATAGACATTTCTCCAATATTTTCTGCCTGTCCTTGCGTTATAATGTTCTGGGCTTGTATGAACCATGAGGGTTGATTGTATTTCTCAATATTTAAATTCCAACTTACATTTCCCTTTGTTAAATGATTGTCAGTAAAACTTAAATCACTTATGTGAAAAGTGCATTTCCCTTTGCTCTCAGGGTCAATACCCAATTCATATAATTTACTAATATCCCCGTCAATAGAAAATTGAGAAAGGGATAAAGAGAATGGCTTCTCGTTTTGAGGGAAGTTAAATACACTTTTCTCAAGAATGGTAATTGTATTATTGTTAATACCTGCTTTCAATTGTTCAATAGTTATAGCATAATTTGAAAAGTCAATTAGTACCTCACCGTCTGCATAGAGGTTAGCCCCTTCTGGTAAGGCATATCCTGCAATCCCAACACCCTCTCCGTCACCTATTCCTTGCATCCGTATTTGCATCCCACCATCCCAGAACAGATTCCCTTGAAAATTAACTTTACCCATAACGTCCATCGGCATAAATACCGACGAAATAGTCGAAAGATATATCTTTGTGTTGATTTTCCCTTCCAAAGATAAAGGGAACAGATGTAGTTTACATGGATCAAGTTTAAAATCTGTCGAATTCTCAGAGATGAGACTAAACTTCCCTTCCGCTACCTGCATATTTTTCAACACACCAACAAATGAATATTGAGAAGGAACAATAGGTGGAAATTCCTCATCCTCTTTCTGTGGCTGGATAGTCCCATTAATATTTAGTTTTACATCTTCCCATATATTGCCATTCATATTAATGATGCAATTACCTACTGCATTCTCCAAAGGTTTCACCATTAACGTTGGCAATAATTTAATAAAATATTTCATTGGAATGGTTTCTGTTTGTAAAGAAGAATGAAAATCCTGATATGGTAACCCTTCATAGGTAAAGTGGATAGGATGCTTTAAATAAAAGGCTGTGCCTTCCCATTTTATTTCAGGCTTGCCTGCAAAATTTAGTAATACCTGACTATCTAAAGTTATTTTTTGTTCTCCTGAAAAGGAACATTGTCCATTCATTGTTCCCTGAAGATTAAGCATATCTCCTGCCAATGCTGATGAAACATTAATCTCAAATGGTGCTATTTGTTTAAGCATCAAAGTATCATACCAGTAAGGGGATATTTCCTGAATAAACGCGCTTCGTATCGGTTTTTTAGTAGCGAAGGAAAACTCAGTACGGTGTGACAGATATTCGTATTTCCATTGCATATTCCATTCTGGTTCCTCATATGTCGATAATTCAACGATAGTCGAACTTCCATCCACTACGCTCTCGGAATGAATATTTAACGTAGTGCTGTATCTAAACCATGGCTTTGTTGTCTCACCAATTGTTAACGACTTGATATATACGTCCCCATTTACTTCTTCGGGAAACCACATAAAATCGCTGTGTCGAAATGTCCCCTCAAGTTTTTTGATGTCTACTTTTTCCCAAAATAGAGGCATTCCAAGAATAGGCAAGGTTAAAACGGACAAAAAAAGGGAAGATTCCTCATCCAGAGACATTTGAACATTATTAAACTTCAATTGTTTGCCCAAACCGTCAGCACTAATATGGCTGGATATTAAAATATGTGGGTCAAACTGTATTAATGTGTTTAATTCATGGCATTTTGGTAATAATCGATAGTCGATATTAACCCTTCCTGAACGTTTCTCCTTTTTACCCTTATAGGTAATATCTAAAGTAGAAGTTTCCCCAACAAGACTCGCAGACATTCTTTGCCTATCTGCTTCTAATCTCAGTCCTTCTAATGCCAATTCATCCCCGTTCTTGGAAATATAAATGTCAATATTTTTTACACCGAGATTTATAGGAAACATCTTTATATATTCATTAATATCCTTCTCCCAATCACGGATGGTACTACCCTGATTAGTATTAATGCTATTACCTTTCTCCATTTGTATTTTAGCAGAAATTGTGCAATTATCTATAGATACAATGTAGTCCCAAAAACCTCGTTGGAAAAACTGGATATGAACATCATCAAGTTCTATTCCGAAATGATAGGGAGTACTATCAAGCACTACATTCTTAAATCTAATTCCAGACTGAATAGAAAGCCCTGTTAATTTAATTGTTACATTTGAACCAATCTTAAATGTTAGAGACTCTTTTACTTGAAAGACGAGCCATATTCCTGAGAAAACGGAGAGTATGAATAATATACATAAGACAAGGAAGAATATCGTGTATTTTAAAATTTGCCTGATTTTTTTTCTCACAGGAGTTCCTTTTACAATATACATTTAGATTATTATAACTAAATTAATTATGGCTACAAGACATTATGAAAAAGAAGTTGAAATCAGTTGATAAAGTTGAGAACGACTCCAACAACCATAGTGAAGACACAGATGAGATATCTGAAAGAGAATTAGATACTGTTTCTGATATATCCAAACTTTACCGTGTACTACTTATTCAGCCACACAAAGGAGTGAGTTCCTCTCTATATCAAATAATATTGGAACATCTTCCAGAATGTCATATCGACTGTGCGTCATCATTAAAAGACGCAATGGACTATGTAAAGGTTTTAGTCCCAGACTGTATAATCCTTGATATCGCCCTCGGAAATGAAGTCTGCCTAACATTATGCCGACATTGGAAAACAACGATTAAAACAAGCAAAACTCCCATTCTCCTTGTCATCAATAATGATATTGCAACCCAGCGACGTTGGGAATATTTAGCCGCTGGTGTGGACGATTTTCTTGTTTTCCCTTGCGATATTACAGAACTCATTACTCGTGTTCGTATCTTACTAAAGATAAAACAGACCGAAGTGGTATTATGGGATACAAGCCGCAAATTAATGAATTTAGCAGAGGAACGTTCTCGTGCATTATTTGTTTACGACGAATTAAATCGCTTCTTATTAGATAACTGTAGCAATCCTATCCTGATATTTGAACTTAACAAAAATATTGAGGATAGCCGTTTTCTCAATGGTAATTCGATAGTGTATAGAATGACAGGATATACCAAAGACGAATTCCTACAACTCCGTCTTCGTGATATCATCCCCAAAAACAGAATGGAAGGGGTACAGGGTAGGATAGAAAGTATCATCCAGCATCAACAAGTTTCATTCGAAACGGTGATATTAGCCAAGGATGGTCGTCAAATCCCGATTTATGTGCAAGCGCGAGTCTTTGATACTGATAATCAGCCCTGCATTATTGCCATTGGCCAACCTTTAGAAGATACCCAGAGTATTACCTCTGAACGACTTTCCGAAAGTATTTCTCGTTACCGCATTTTAGCTGCACAAACAGGGATGATGATTTATGATTGCAACCTTCAGACAGGCAAAATTAAGTGGGGTGGTGCGGTAACACAAGTCACAGGCTACCTCCCACGTGAATTAGACATGATAGATTTTCAACGTTGGGTTGACCACATTCATCCAGAGGATTTACCCCGTGTTCAGGCTCATATTGCAATTGCACGGGAAGAAGTAGGCAAGTTCCGAATCGAGTATCGGCTTATGCATAAAAGTGGTGAATATCGATACATTGAAAATCAAGGAGTAGTTTTGCCAGACGCAAATGGTGAGGCTTACCGTATCTTAGGGTCGATAAAGGATATTACAGCCCAAAAACAAGAAGAAGAAGAGCGACGTCGTGCCGAACAACAGATTCAACATTCCCAGCGATTGGAGAGCCTCGGTGTTCTGGCGGGTGGGATTGCTCATGACTTTAATAACCTACTTGCAGTGATTATCGGACTAACCGATATGGCACTAAATGAAGTCCCTAAAAAGACACCCCTTCATGATGATTTAAAGGAAGTATTACAAGCGGCTCATCGTGCCAAAGACCTCGTAAAACAAATTTTAACATTTAGCCGTCAAACAGGTGAAGAACGGTCACCGTTATACCTTCATGTAATCGCCCGAGAAGCACTGAAACTATTACGAGCAACAACTCCACCAAGCATCGAAATCATTGATAATATTGACGTCCATTCGGGTGCTATCATGGGAAATCCAGCACAGATTCATCAAGTTGTGATGAATTACTGCACAAATGCAATTCAAGCCATGCCAAAAGGAGGCAAACTGGAAGTAGATATACGAGATGTGGTGCTGGATAATAGTGCCTCCAGTATCCATCCCAAATTGAAGCCCGGCACGTATGTTAAATTAACAGTTCGCGACAATGGTCATGGTATGGAACCCCAAATCTTAGAACGCATCTTCGACCCATTTTTTACTACAAAAAAACCGGGCGAGGGAACAGGCATGGGATTGGCAGTTGTTCATGGCATTGTCTCTGCTCATGGAGGGGCTATTATTGTGGAAAGCAAACCGGGCATGGGCTCTACTTTTTATACCTACTTCCCCAGAATTGACCATCCAATTGTTTCCGAACAAAAGTCAGATGAGGAACCTCTCGAAGGGCATGAGCGAATACTTTTTGTCGATGATGAGGAATCGGTATGTAAATTAGGGAAGCGTGTCCTGACTCAATGGGGTTATGAAGTCGAAGCATGTCAGAATCCCTTATCTGCTTTAGCCATCTTTACACAAGCCCCAGACCGATTTGACCTTGTTGTTACAGACCAAGCCATGCCGAAAATGTCTGGTGAAGTTCTGGCTCGATGGGTTAAGGAACTTCGACCTGAAATACCTGTGATTTTATTTACAGGTTTTAGCGGTGAACTTTCTCCCGATGAATTAAAGCGGTTAGGTATTGATGAAATCGTTATGAAACCCATTGTTGCCCGTGACCTTGCTCAACGTATCCGAAAAGTACTCGACCAGCAAAAGAAAAAATCATAGACATTCTATCTCTCTATAACTTTCCTATGTTTGTTCAAATGTATTTCTACACATAGAAAGATTAAACGTTTGTTTTGACCATAACAAATAATTTTTAATGATGGTTAGCACGTTGTTTCCGCGGTGAAAGAAAACCAATTTCCCCTTCTTTAACGCCCATGTGTTCTGCCACTACAGAACATTTGGCTTTAAGCAATAAATAAACATTGCCAGGATAGTCGTCAAGCGTTTCATAATTCCCTTGCCCTTTGCCGATAATGATGTCTGCTTCTTCCATTCGTTTTCGCAAATCTGATGAAAGTTGTCGCCATGGAGCACCAATCCAACCCCGTTCCATAGGTATCACATTACATACCTTGTCTAAACCTACTGTAATAGCGTCTTCCATACAGGCATCGTTAATGATTGGTGTGCCCTTTACCACAGCCGTTACCTCGACATACTTTTGCAGTTCTTCAATAAGGATCTTATCAAATACAATTTCCCCAGCATTATCCAAGAAAAACAGCAATTGTTTTGCTGTTCTCAAATCTTTCTGAAATTGCTCAAAATGATTTACCGCAAAATGTAATGTTAGGGCTTGTTCAATCGCTGTATGAATATCAATATCCTCTGTTTTTAAGATGCCCAAGTCAATAATGTTTCCAGCAGCGGAAAGAAGTAGGGCAGTTAACAAAGGATTCTCGCTATGGTCACGAATACCTCGCAATTCTTCTTCTACACTCATTGCCAATTCATTCTGCTGTCTCTTTTCTTCTAAATATGGGTCAGATTTACCAGACAGTTTTGCAGTTATTTCATATATAAACTGAGATAGTTCTGCTGGTGATAATGACATGTCCATGTTCTGCAGTTCAGCACCAACAGAAATAAGGATTTGACGTTGTATTTCTGGGTCAGATGTCGCTATTTTCGCAGAACGATACGCCTGACGAATAAAACAAACAAGACAATCAAGTGTAACCTTCATGAAAAAACTCCTTTATCGCATTGTAAGATATGTCGGGTGAGTCAGACTTACCAGACTTACTTCTTAATATATGTTTGCCCCTCATGTAGATGAACCCAATGATGTGCCTTTTGGGCTAAACTATCATCATGAGTTACTACAACAAGTGTAATATTTTCATCCTCATTTAACTTCCAGAGTAAATCAATAACACCACTACTTGTTTCTTCATCCAAATTTCCTGTAGGTTCATCGGTAAGCACAACCCTCGGTTCATTGAACAAGGCTCGGGCTATGGCAACCCTCTGTTGTTCGCCTCCACTTAATTCGCCAGGTTTATGCGTCATCCGCTCTTTCAATCCTACTTTGCATAAAAGTTCTTCCGCACGTTCTGAACACTCTCCTTTTCTTTTCCCTTTACATAATGCAGGCATCATCACATTTTCAAGGGCTGTAAATTCAGGCAGTAAATGATAGAATTGAAAAACGAAACCGATGTCTTTATTCCGCAATTGATTAATCTCCATTCGGGATAACTTTTGCACATCCCTTCCACCTATAACAATTCGTCCTTCGGTTGGCGAATCCAGTGTGCCTATAATATGTAGTAAGGTACTCTTTCCGACGCCTGATGGACCACTAATGGCTAATATTTTCCCTTCTGGGACTTCGAGATTTACTCCTCGTAAAATATGGAGTACCCGCGACCCATCGTAGTACTTTTTATGAATATTTTCACAAATAATAACATTACTCATATCGAATCGCATCCACAGGATTTACCCGAGCCGCACTATACGCTGGATACAACGTAGACAAGAATGTTAATATCACCGCAGATACAACAATGCATGCCACGTCAAACGGAATAATAGCAACTGGGATTCCTTCAAAATAATATATTGTGCTGTTAAACAAATCAAGACCTAACAAGTGTGCAATAAACTGGGCAATCGGGTTGATATTCCAAGCAAGGACAATTCCCACACAAAGCCCAATAACAGTCCCAATAACACCGATAAACAAACCTTGTAGAATAAATATTAATAAGATGGAGCCCGTACTTGCACCTAATGTCCGTAGTATACCTATATCGCGACGTTTTTCCATAACTATCATGATAAGGGTACTTGTAATATTAAATGCAGCCACAAGAACAATAAACGCCAATATGATAAACATAGCCAGTTTCTCCTGCCGTAATGCATCAAAAAACGCCTGTTGGTCTTCATACCATGTTTTAGTGCGATATGGAAGATGTTCCCGAATTTTAGATGCTACTGTACTTGCGAGGAAAGGATTTGTCAGCTTCACATGAATAGCATCCACTCCTTTCTCACCAGTGAGCATGTAAGCAGTTTGAAGGTCAACAAAGGCATAAATCTCGTCAAATTCAGACATTCGTGCATGAGAAATGCCCGATACAGAAAGCCACAACTGCGAGCCTAACTGGCGACCTATAAAAGGGCGGATAATAGAACGTGCGGTGACTATTTGCAATTGCGAGCCTATTCGTGCCCCGATGCGATTCGCAAGTCGGTATCCCAACACAATCTCTTTTTCACCGGGCAGTTTCCCTTTACCAAATAAACGTCCTCCTTCATTTGTTAAATTTTTTGCAAGGTCTGTTACTTTACTCTCCCGTTCTGGGTCCACACCCAAAATAAGTCCGCCAGTAGTATACTCATCATGCTTAAATAAGGCTTCTACCTGAATCACGGGACCACTGGCAATAATTTCAGGACAAAGTGATTCTATCTCACGAATAACCGATTCATAGTCCTGTATCTTCCCAGCATTATCATAAATAGTTAAATGTGAACGATTTCCTATTATTGTTTCACGAAGTGCAATATCAAAACCCGTCATAACACTCATAACAATAATAAGAGTAATAACCCCGACACTCACGCCGGCAATCGAAATGATAGAAATCAAACTGATAAAACGATTCCGCCGTTTGCTTCGTAAGTACCTTAACGCAACAAAGGCTTCAAATTTCAAAGGTAACTCCTATATATTGTTTATAGTTTTCTAAGTAAAGGAAATAATATTACATCACGTATGGATGACGAATTTGTACAAAGCATCGCAAGACGGTCAATTCCAATCCCCAATCCAGCAGTCGGTGGCATACCTACTTCCAAAGCGGTAAGAAAATCTTCATCAAGGTATTGGGCTTCATCATCACCCGCTTCACGCAGGCGAACCTGTTCCATAAACCGCTCTCTCTGGTCTAATGGGTCATTCAATTCGGAAAAGGCGTTACACACTTCCAAACCACCAATAAATAATTGGTATCGCTCCGTCAAAACAGGATTATCCCGTTTCTTTTTTGCTAACGGAGATATTTCGATAGGATAATCATAAAGGAACGTAGGCTGTATAAGATGAGGTTTGACTTTTGTAGACATAACTTCATCTACTATTTTTCCATAGCCCATTTCAGGAGGAATTTCAACTCCAATTTGTTCTGCCAATCGCTTAGCTTCATCACGGTCACGAGTTGATTCAAGGTCTATCCCCGCAAATTGACGGATAGCCTCATGCAAAGGAATACGCTTCCATGGGCGTGCCAATGAAATCTCTTGCTCTTGATAAGTAAAATTCTCAGCACCTATAATCTTAGTCATTATCGTATAGAATAAGTCCTCTGTTTCCTCCATCAATCCCAAATAATCCTGATATGCTTCGTAGAGTTCCATAATAGTAAACTCTGGATTATGTTTTGTATCAACACCCTCATTACGAAAACAACGGTTTATCTCAAACACACGTTCGAAACCACCAACAATAAGCCGTTTTAAATACAGTTCAGGGGCTATTCGCAAATAAAGGTCTGTATCATACGCATTATGATGCGTGACAAATGGTCGTGCTGTGGCTCCACCTGGTATCGGATGAAGCATAGGCGTCTCTACTTCTAGAAAACCACGCTCTTTCAGATAAGAACGTATTTCATCAATCATTTGCGTTCGTTTACGGAAGACCTCCATCACTTCGGGGTTGGCTATGAGGTCAAGATACCGCTGGCGATACCGCGTCTCAACGTCAGTCAAGCCGTGAAACTTTTCAGGTAATGACCGCAGTGATTTTGTCAGAATCTCAAACTCTTTCACAAACAATGTTATTTCGCCTCGTTTTGTTCTACGAACAGAACCCACAACACCAATAAAATCACCCAAATCGAAATCTTTTAAGGTCTCATATTTATCCTCCCCTACCTGTTTTTCTCCAAAAAACAACTGAATACGACCACTTTCATCACGGAGATCCATAAAGGTACTTTTCCCTTGTTCACGTCGTGCAGTGATACGACCCGCCAATGTAGCAGGGATTCCCTCCTGTGCTTGTTCCGCGTGTTCCTGCTCTATCTTCTCAAATTGTTCTCGAATTTTTGCTATAGCAGTACTTCGGTGGAAAATATACTTATAAGGGTTATCTCCACGTTCGCGGAAATGGTTCATTTTACGAATACGATTTTCACGCAATTCTTGTAAAGTTGAATGTTCTTTGAATTGTTCTTCCATAGTTAAATTCCTACACTTTTCTTTTCTAAATTCCATTTTAAGTATGCTTCAACAAACAAATCTAAATCACCATCCAAGACCCTATCCACATTACTGGTCTCCGCACCTGTGCGGTGGTCTTTGACCAGCTGATATGGTTGAAGGATATAACTCCGAATCTGGCTACCCCATGCGACCTCCGTTTGACCTTCCCGTTGAGCGTAAAGTTCCATTTCTTTCTTCCGCATTTCCATATCATATAACTTCGCTTTGAGCATTTGTAGAGCCATCGCACGATTACGATGTTGAGAACGTTCTACCTGACAACTAACAACAAACCCAGTGGGTAAATGAGTTAACCGCACCGCAGAACTGGTTTTATTTACTTTTTGTCCACCTGCCCCACTGGAACGGAACGTGTCCATTTTTAAGTCTTCCTCACGTATTTCTATCTTTATATCTTCATCTACTTCAGATAAAACTTCAATCGCGGTAAACGAGGTGTGCCGTCTCTTGTTCGCATCAAAAGGAGATATTCGCACCAGACGATGAACCCCATTTTCAGATTTGAGTAAGCCATAGGCATACAATCCTGTAACCCTTATTGTTGCACTCTTCAATCCTGCCTCTTCACCAGGTTGATAGTCTACCAATTCTGTTTCAAGTCCTTTCTCCTCACAATATCGCATAATCATTCGATATAACATTTGTGCCCAATCGCAGGATTCTGTCCCTCCTGCACCTGGATGAAAACTTACAATCGCAGGTTTTGTATCCCTCGGATCTCTGAACAGGCTTTTAATTTCCAATTGATGAATTTCCTGCTGTAAACGGCTTATCAACTGGTTCACCTCCTGACTTAGTGTCCCCTCATCTTCCTCTATTGCCATGAGAATAAAGGCTTCTGCTTCTTCAAGTTCTTTGTTCAAAGACTCCGGTTCTTCTATAGCGTTCTTCAGGCTTTTTATTTCTTGCAACGTTTTCTGGGCTCGTTCAGGGTCGTTCCAAAAATCTGGTGCTTCCATACTCCGTTCTAACAATTCTATCTGTTCTTGTACCCCTTCTACATTCAGACAGGAGCGCAACTCTGTTAGCCGTTGCTTTAAGTTATTTATAGTTTGTATTTCAAGTTCATACATAAAATTAGAAAACCTTCCCTTTAATCAAACTCCAGTCAAAGAATCTTATATAAATAGAAGAAAAATGGAAATGCGAAAAGCATCCCATCACAACGGTCAAGAACACCCCCATGACCTGGGAAAATAGTCCCAGAATCCTTGACGCCCGTTTCACGTTTCCATCGTGATTCTAATAGGTCTCCAAACTGGCTAATGATGGAAAGTATTATACCCCATTTCAAATAGAAAACGACACTTTGATCTGGGAGAAAGTTAACAAAAACAAACCGTTGTAATAACCATAAAACTAACATCCCAATAACACTAAAAACAACCCCACCTATACTACCTTCCCATGTCTTTTTAGGACTTATCTCTGGGGCTAACTGATGTTTCCCAACAAGTTTACCAACACAAAAGGCACCAGAATCACACAAAGCAACTGCAACGATGAACATTGTTATATAACCAGGTCCACGGGGTTGGGTATGAAGTAATAACAAATGTGCTGGAACCCAGCCAAGATAAAATAAAGCGAAACATGCATATACCAATTTTGTATGCGACACTGTTTGGTTAAAAATATATAACAGGCTTATAACACCAAAAGAGAGAACAAAAAATAAATGGATATAAAAAGGAGTCCCTCCGACTCCAGAAAAAACAATGATGGGTATCAGAATCAACGACGTAAGACTTAACACATTTTGGTTTACGGGATTCGTAATCTGAAAATACTCCCAACCTGCTATCATTGTTAATACCGCAATAAAAAGGGCTAAACATAAATATAATGGAGGTATCCATAACAGCAATGCTGTTAATAAAACTAAAACAATTCCTGTTATCACTCGTTGAATCACAAAACTTCCCCTATATTAGGTGTGTTCAAAGACATTCTAAACGTGAGCCGAAACGTCTTTCCCTCTGCTGATATTGAACAATGGCTTCCCAAAGATGTTGACGTCGAAAATCAGGCCATAGCACAGGTAAAAAAACCATTTCCGCATAAGAAATTTGCCAGAGCATAAAATTACTAACTCGTTGCTCGCCACTGGTACGAATTAGAAGGTCTACTTCCGAAAACTCAGGGACATATAAATGTTTTACAAAAATCTCCTCATCTATTTGTTGGGGGCTAAGCATTCCCGCTTGAACTTTTTCAGCAAGGGAACGCGTCGCACGTAATATCTCCTGTCTACCTCCATAATTTAACCCAACAATAACAGTCATATCCGTATTGTTCTCGGTTCTGTGCAAACAATATTCAAGGTCTTGTATCGCATTAGGAGGTAATTCTTTCCACTCACCCATAAATAAAACGCGTATCCCATGTTTTTTTATCTCATCAATCTCATTCCGAATATACGTACTCATTAGTCGGAACAGGGATTCAACCTCATCTTGAGGTCGAGCCCAATTCTCGGTTGAAAAAGCATAGAGAGACAAACACGGAATCCCCAATTCTCTGCACCCCTTTAATATTTCCCGAACTCCCTCTGCACCTGCTTCATGCCCTTCAGTTGTTTTTTTCCCGTGAAGTTTTGCCCACCGACCATTACCATCCATAATAACAGCAATATGTTTAGGAAGTCGTTCCAAATCTACTCTCGGGTCTAAATCCGCAGGAATCTTTCGCATGGGTTAAAACCTGATTCAAATGTTTAGCTCAGTAATATAATATCCACAGAATCCTAATAAAAAGACTTACCCTTCCAGTATATCTTTCTCTTTGGCTTTTAATATCTGGTCAATTTTTTCGATATGTTTATCGGTAAGTTTTTGTACATCATCTGAAAAACGATGTAAATCATCTTCTGTAATCTTTCCGTCTTTCTCTTCCTTCTTCAAAGACTCTATAATACTTCGGCGGATATTTCGAACTGCAACGCGAGCCTCTTCTGCTATTTTATGAGCAACTTTTATAAGCTCTTTACGTCGTTCTTCACTCAATGGCGGAATAGGGATGCGAATCAATCTACCATCATTAGACGGAGTTACTCCCAAAGGTGATGCCATAATCGCTTTTTCAACAGCACCAATAATGGACTTATCCCAAAGGTCTATAACAATAAGATGGGCATCGGGTACAGTGACATTTCCTAATTGGTTAATCTTCATTTTACTGCCATATGCATCAACATGCACTACATCTAACAACGCTGGATTAGCTCTACCTGTGCGAAAACCAGAAAGTTCCTGTTGAAAACTTTCCACACTTTTATCCATCTTCTGTTCAGCTTCTTTAATGAGTGGGTGTGGCATAGGTTAATCTCCCTTAACTATGGTTCCTATCGAGTGTCCGTAAACTGCATTTAAAATACAATTCTTTTCAAGAAATGAGAATACCAAAATCGGAATATTCTTTTCACGACAGATAGAGATTGCAGCCGCATCCATAACTTTAAGATTTTGTGTCAAAACCTCCTGATAATTCATCTGGTCAAATCGCTTTGCCGATGAATCTTGTTCAGGGTCTGACGAATACACTCCATCAACACGCGTTGCTTTCATAAGAATATCCGCATCTATTTCACTTGCACGAAGTGCCGCCGCTGTGTCTGTAGTTAAAAAGGGATTTCCTGTCCCTGCGGCAAAGATAACAATGCGACCTTTTTCCAGATGTCGCAACGCTCGTCTCCGTATATATGGCTCAGCAACAGGCCTCATCTCAATAGCACTCAAAACACGAGTTTCTATCCCTCGCTTTTCCAGAGCAGATTGTAAGGCTAAGGCATTGATAACCGTAGCCAGCATACCCATATAATCCGCTGTGGCACGGTCTACACCAGAAGCCTTTGACCATTGATTGCCACGGAGAATATTTCCACCACCAACGACCAATCCCATTTGTACACCCACCTGATATGCGGACACAATTTCATCGCATAAATGGTTCAATGCATTCGAACCTATTGTCTCACCATCTGAAGATAAAGCATTACCGCTTAACTTCAAAAGAACACGCTTGTAAATGGGTGTGCTCAATGTTCTATGCCTCTTTTCCTGATGCTTTAGCTAATTCTGCCGCTACCTCTTCTGCAAAATTACTTTGTTTCTTCTCAATACCTTCACCAAGAACCCATCGGACAAACCGACGAATCTCTATCTTCTCTCCACACTTGGCCGTTAATTCACCTAAAAGGTCTTTTATCTTTTTGCCTTCATGTTCAGGTTTTACGGAAACTTGCTCTAACAAACATACCTCTTCATACCATTTATTTAATTTGCCTTCCGCAATTTTCTCGCAAACATTCTGAGGTTTACCCGTTTCTAAGGCTTGCTTAATATAAAGTTGTTTTTCTTCATTCAATACATTCTCAGGTATATCTTCTTTTGAAATCCACCGTGGTGCGGATGAACAAATCTGAAGGCATATATCTTTTACAAACGTTTGAAATTCGGCACCGCGAGCAACAAAGTCCGTTTCCGAATTGACTTCAACCAAAACACCTATCTTGCCACCCATGTGAACATACGAAGCAATAAGACCTTCCGCCGCTACACGATGTGCCCGTGAAGCAGCCTTCATTATTCCACGCTCACGCAACCATTTTACAGCCTTTTCCATATCGCCGTTACATTCGATAAGGGCTTTTTTGCAATCCATCATGGGTGCATTTGTTTGGTCTCTAAGTTGTTTTACATCACTCGCACTAATTGTCATCTTTTTTCTCCTGTATTAATTAAAATCTATTCCGTATGTTTATAACTAAAATTTTATTCAACTGCTGAGGTTTCCTGCTCGGTTACCTTCGACTCTTCCGCAGGAACTTCCTCTGCATCGGCTTCCTTTTCAGAACCTTCTTCCTGAGATGTCGACTCTATCACAACCTTAACATCTTCATCGGTTACTTTTTTAACTCTACGCGAAAGCGGTCGTACTTTTGCCTGAGATACTGGTCCTTTCTCCTTTATATTCTTACCCTCAAGAACAGCATCAGCAATAATCCGACAATACAAAGATACCGCACGAATAGCATCATCATTGCCCGGGATGGGTAAAGAAACTGCGTCTGGGTCCACATTTGTGTCAACAATCCCTATACATGGGATATTAAGCCTTGCCGCTTCTCGTACCGCAATTTCCTCATGCTTTGTGTCAATTACAAACACAATATCTGGAACCTCAGTCATATTAACAATACCACAAAGATTCTTCTCCAACTTTGCAATTCGTTTTCTCAACCGTATCCCTTCTTTCTTCCCATACTGGTCAATTTTACCTGTCTCTTCAAGGTATTTCAAACGCAATAGTTCAGCAATACTACTGCGAATAGTTTTGAAATTCGTTAAAGTTCCACCTAACCATCGGCTATTCACGTAAAACATGCCACAACGTTCTGCCTCCCTCTTAACAGCTTCCTGAGCCTGCCGTTTCGTTCCCACAAACAGCACCGTTCCCCCTTTAGAGACCGTATCACGCACAAGAGCATACGCTTTGTAAAGTTGTTTTAACGTGTGCTTTAAGTCAATGATATAAATCCCATTCTTTTCCCCATAGATATACCTCGCCATTTTCGGATTCCAACGACGAGATTGATGACCAAAGTGAACACCTACTTCCAATAGTTCACGGGGGGTAACAATAGTAGACATACTTTACTCCTTTTACTTTGGGTTAATTCCTCGGAGCCCACTTGAACTCATACATTCATGAGCACCCAAAATGGAGACAAGAGGCTCCTGTGTTTTTGTTAATTAAAAATAAAGAGGTTATAAGTATAACAAATCTACAAACTTAATATCAAAAAAAAATCAAAACAATTACGCAAATAAAGCAAGGATAAACGGCAACGGGAAAGTTATAGAAAAAATCACCTATTATATCTCTGGTATTTACCTGAGGGGGGCGAAGTTTTCAATAAGATTGATGACCTCTTTTTGACCCATTAACATAGCAAAATCTCTCGGAGTTAACCCATCCGCTTCAACTGCATGTATATACGGGTCAGCACCGTTTAAAAGTAACAGCTCTACAATAGGAGTATATCCGAAGAGACATGCCCAATGAAGTGGCGTCAATCCATAATGGCTTGTAGCATTTATATGTGAATAGGGCAGGAGAATACGAACAAGGTCTATTCTATTCATACGAACCGCAACATGCAAAGGAATTTCTCCCAAACTGTTTTTCTCATTAGGGTCTGAACCAAACTGTAGCAGACTCTCTACCGCTTCCTCCAAACCTAAGCGAACTGCTCGATGAAGCGGACTGATTTTGGAAGTGCTAACACCATGGTCCTCACAAAGTGTTGTAAGCATGATGTTAAATAGAACAGGATGGTTCGACAACGCAACTTTGTCCAGCGGGCTGTATAGTTTTTGTGCGATGCTGAATATATTCATAACCTATACTCCTTATAGTTTCCGGCGATTTTTATTTTAGGACAAAATAGGGTAAAGCAATATCCATGCCATAACATAAAACTCTTTCGTCTATATATAACTTATAGAATGACATAAATTTACAAAATCCATAATTTATGTCCAAAATATAGTTTTTCCATTTTTTTACACACGACTCGTCAAAATGACAAAAATCAGACAAAAACCACTATTTATAACTTTGTATTAAGTTGGCTATGAGGCTTCGTTATATGTATACTTAATGATGAATTTAATTACAGAAGGTTTATTCAAATGCATCAATTATATTTAAGTACATATAAGAAAAAGGTATTGACTGCCTCTATACTATTGATTCATCTTTCTTTATTATTGAGTGTTTTCAATATATCGTGTTTCAAAAAGGAGAGCCCAAACACCTCAGGCCCATCTCTTGATAATTTGTTTCAATCATGGTACACCATCTCAACATTACAAAAAGAAAATATTGATTATCTTACAGCATTACAAATATCACAAGAGATGATTTCCCGTTATGGAGACACCGCTATAAACCGACTTTTCCATGTTATTGAAGATGAACAAGAAAAACCAATGGCAAAAGTACTTGCAGTTATGAGTTTAACACCCTACCTAAAAGAAGACTGGGCAAATAAATTAATCCCACTAACCACACCAGAGAAGGAAGTAAATACACGCGTCTGTGCAATTAATCTATTAAGCCTCATCTTAACCCCGGACGTTACGAATCACTTAAAAACATTGGCTAATGATAAAGAACCAAGAGTACGTTTTGAAGTTTTGACAGCACTCTCCAAAAGAGGGGAATCGGAAGGATATAATAAAATAAATGAACTTTGGGATTTAGCCAAAGACAATTCTGAACAACGTGAACATATCTTACTTAGTATACCTCCAAACCAAATTCCCAACTTCATACATATTTTTCGTTTAGCAGTCCAGGATGAACAAATAACAAAATCCGTAAGGAGAGAAGCACTTATAAATCTGGGACGTTTTGGCAAAGAAGAAGATATCGACATTTTGAATAAAGTTGTTGAAAAAGAATCCGAAGGCGAATTAAGAGAATTGGCTCAGAGTGCAATTGATGCCATCAATGCACGAATACAACATAGTACATCCTCCTCAAATTCTTCAAATTAAACCAGAAGAGAAATTACCATTATTTTTGGTGTATAATATATAAAAAGGAAAGGAGAACTTTAAATATGCTGTTTCGCAAGAAACGGCCTTCCTGGCTTAAACAATTGCTAAAAAATCAGGAAATAAAAGAATCATTATCCACACCGGATAGTGAGACATTCTTAATAGAACGTGATATGATGTTAAAAGGAACGGATGTGCCGAGGGGCAATAAAATAGTTAAACAATTCGCAGTTATGGTCAATGGTGCTGTGCATGTAGTGACAAGTGGAGACAGGGTCAATCGCTCTGTATATAAAGCATTACTTGAAGCAGGTGCTATTATTCCTATCCCCGGCGTGGACATCAAACCACGCAACCTCAGCGAGGGAAATATAAGAATAGAAGATGATTCCGTTATAGACGATAATTCCATCCAATAAAACCTATCTATCTCTCCCCACTTAAATTATTTTATAAAAATCAAAGTTTCTTCCCCAAACACATAATTTTTTTGACAAAACGCTCATATTTTTATTATAATATAGTACGCATGAAAGCGTGGCGATAAATTATTGACAAAAATATTGTTATATCATTATTATTTTAATATGAATTAATCATACAAGATTTAACAGGTTTATGATGATTTAGGAGTTTGTCCTTATGCCATATACTCAGATAGAAAGAACACTTTTATTACACCCAGATGTTGTAGAAGTATGCACTATTGCAGTGCCAAAACCAACCAAGCAAAAAGAAGCGAAAGTATTCGTTGTATTAAGAGAAGGGGCAACCATAAATCCAGATGAGTTAATGAAGTTTTTGAAAAGTCAAGTAAATGGCCAATCTGAAAAAATAGATATCACTATCATTGATAAACTTCCAAAATCTCCAGCTGGCGTGGTACTTCGCCGTGAATTAGTAAAACGTTGTTAAACATCTTAATCATTCCATGAAATTCGACAATTAAAAAATGTAGTCAGAGTAATATTCTGCCCATTATTTCCTTCTTTTAACCAATTTATGCTCTCCTCTCATCTCCGATAGACTCTGTGAATGGTCGATGTGTTGATTCTGGGTTTAACAAATTACGTTTATTTTTTTCGACATACATATAGAACTTGGCTGTCAGGAATCTTATATAAGTTTATTTCCTCTTTAGAAAGAATATTTTTAGGCTTAATCTCTTCAAAAGTAAACGCTGTTAACCTTTCCTTAAAATCACATGGAGAATAACCCCGTACATGGTCGAATATATCAGGCCTTGGCTCGCCATATTCAATAGTTTCTTCTTGGTCCATCATAAAGGGAACCATCAACAGCAATTCTCCTTGAGGCGATAAAATTCGTGCAAGTTCTAAAAGTGCCTTTCTGTCGTCCTTTACATGTTCTAACACATGAAGACAAACAATTCCAATAAAACGCTCATCTTTTATTGGTAAGTGATGAATATCCGCCACAAATCGTGGTGGGCTAACAGATTGCAGTGCTTCCGATGTATAATCAGTTGAAAAGAGCAGTAAATTCTTCTTACTTTCCAATATTTTTCGAAAGTGATGTTCAGGTGCGAAATGTAGAATGTTAATGCTTTTTTCAGAAGAAGACAAAAAATGAGGTGGTGTTCTTTCTAAATATAATTTAAAGAACCGATGCCGTTCGTGTGCACGGCAGGATGGGCACTCCACCTGCGGGACTATAAACCAACCACAATCTAAATACCGAAAGCCATAACCTTCCCAACCACAACACGGGCATTTCACTCGTGATTTTAAAAATTGGTTCTGAAGTTTCCGAACAGCGTTAAGGAAGTACGCCTTCTTTGCTGTCCACATGGAGTACAAACCATAATTTTTATATCGCCATGCAAGGTGTCTTAAAATGTGTCTAATTCTATTTACCAAATTACCTCTACTCCATTTGATAAACATTTTACTTAATTATTATGATAGAAGTTTGTGTATGATAATAGTATACCTATTGAATTCTATAGTTTGAAAATAATAAACAATTTTAGATAAGGAAAACATATATGAAAAAGCAAAATCGTCGTGAATTTATGTGGAACTCAGTTGCTTCAGTCGGAATAAGTACCGCATTATTACAACAGAGATTGTTTGCACAACAAGCAGACAAGGCTAAAGAAGAAGCAAAAAACATCTCGCCCAATGAAAAGATTTATGTCGGACTTATCGGTTGTGGCGGTATTGGAAAAGTTGACCTGTCCACCTTTTTCCTGAACCCAGAAGTTGATTGCAGAGTCATTTGTGATATCGATGATGCCATGTTAGCAGATACTGTTAAATTAGTAGAAGCCCAAAGAGGACACAAACCAGATACGGAAAAAGATTTCCGCAAAGTGGTCGAACGAAAGGACGTTGATGTTATACTGGTGGCAACTCCAGACCATTGGCATGCCTTGCCTACTATCTACGCATGCGAAGCGGGTAAGGATGTTTATTGCGAAAAGCCCTTAGGAAAATCGATAGATGAAGGCAGGGCGATGCTCGAATGTGCAAAGAAGAACAATCGAATTATTCAAATGGGAACTCAATGGCGAAGTGGTACACACTATAAAGAAGCAATAGATTTTGTGCAATCTGGCAAATTGGGGAAAATACGACTGGTTCGTGCTTGGGCATACTTAGATTGGGTCGGTGGTATTGGTAACCCCCCAGATAGCGACCCGCCAGCAGGCGTCGATTACGATATGTGGTTAGGACCTGCCCCAAAACGCCCATTTAATAAAAATCGTTTTCACTTCAATTTCCGCTGGTTCTGGGATTATGCTGGTGGACTAATGACCGATTGGGGGGTTCATCTCCTTAATATATGCTTATGGGGAATGGGATTGGAAACTCCAAAGCGAGTCAGTTCTATGGGTGGAAAATTAGTTGTTGACGATAATACAGAGACACCTGATACTCAGGTAGCCGTGTATGAGTTTCCCAATTATACCCTTGTTTTTGAACATCAAATGCTCGGCGGTATCGGTCCTAACGGCAAACCTCATGGAATGCTTTTCTGCGGTTCTGAGGGAACATTAGTAATTGACGACAGCGGCTGGGAACTTATTCCAGAACCGAAGAAGAAAACATTAGAAAAAATGGTGGGCGAACCTGGCAAGGATGCAAGACCTGCCCATGTCCGTAATTTCCTTGACTGTGTTAAAAGTCGTGAACAACCAATTGAAAATATCGAATTAGCACACCATGTATCAACAGTTGCCCATCTCGGTAACCTCGCATTTCGAACACAGGCAGAAGTACACTGGGACCCTGTGGCTGAAAAGGTTACAAACAATCCAAAGGCTGATGCTTTGGTAGGTTGTGAATACCATAATGGCTGGAAATTACCTTATAGCCGAAGAGCTTAATTTATTATCACTACATACCTTCTCCATCCCTAAAAATAAAAGAGAAGTTTTTACGCTGTGGATTTATGTCTTTTCCTACGTTTATTAGGAGAAGATAATTCTGATAAGGTGCCTTGCTTTTCACGCTCAAGGAATTCTTTCATTAATCTACGCCCACGAAATAGCCTTGACATCACTGTCCCGATTGGACAATTCATAAATGCAGATATTTCTTTATATGAATAATCTTGTAGGTCAGACATAATCACCGCAAGCTTAAACTCGATAGGCAACGAATCCAGAGCCCTACGAACAGGTTCATCTAACAACTCAAGTAAATGTTCATATTCCAACGGCTTATTGGCAACCCCAGGAATACTCGCATCGGGTGCAGTACTCTTTGCAGGTTCATTCCCTAACAACTCAACACGTGTCGGTTCCTTAGCACGTTTTCGGTAATCATTAATAAACGTATTACGCAGGATAGTCAAAAGCCATGCCTTTATATTTGTGCCTTTCTCAAATTGCTCATGGAACCGAAATGCCTTAACCAAAGTACTTTGAGTTAAATCTTGTGCATCTTCACGATTCCGTGTCAACTGATATGCAACACTATAAATCAAATCAATGTATTTAACAACCTCCTGCTCAAATTCAGGAGAGTAACTCGACGTATTTTTTAATTTTTTACTCAAAGACACCTCTTCCTAAAAAAACAATTTATCATTATTGTTAATTTATTTTATGTAAGTTTATCAATTTTGGCTTATTTTAGGCAAATGATACATACCTGTTAACACTCCTCTATTCTCAAAATGCCTCAATGAATTCCAATAAGGTATACTATTTACATCTTGTTTAACAAAAGAAAGAATAAAATATGGTTTTGGACAAAATAATATTTCACAAAAAAGAAGAGATAGAACAACTAAAAAAAGAAAGACCCCTTTCTTTACTACTTGACTTATTAAAGCAGGTAGAACCGCCACGACCATTCGCTGAGGCTCTGCTCAAACCTGAACCATCAATAATTGCCGAAATTAAACGGTATTCACCTTCACGCGGACCTATATGGGAAGATTTAGAGCCATCCGAATTAGCTAAATGCTATGAGAAGGTAGGCGTCTCCGCTATTTCTGTTCTTACTGATAACCGTTTTTTCCACGGAAGCTTAGAAGACTTAAATTTAGCACATCATGCAGTATCAATCCCGTGTCTTAGAAAGGAATTTGTCATCGACGAATATCAACTCTATGAGACAAGGGTTTTTAATGCAGATACAGTCCTATTAATTGTCCGTATACTATCCGATGAACAAATAAAAGATTTTTTATCCCTATCCAGACAACTGGGAATGGAACCATTAGTAGAAGTGCATAATGAACGTGAAGTAGAAAAGGCAATCCGTGCTGGTGCCAAAATAATCGGGATAAATAATCGTGATTTAGATTTGCTAACAATGAACATAGAGACAACCACTCGTTTGAAAAAAATAATTCCAAATGATTATATTGTTGTAAGCGAAAGCGGAATAAGTCACCCCGAAACCATTCGGCAATTTTTTGAATTAGGAATACAAGCCTTTCTTATTGGCGAATCCATTTTACAGAGTAAGAAACCAGAACAGTTTATTCCCTGGCTTTTAGGAAAAGGCAAATATGAAGGTTAAAATTTGTGGCATAACTAATAAAGATGACGCATTAATGGTATGCGATGCAGGTGCAGATGCCATTGGAATTGTCATGGCTCCAGAGGCAAAGGCAAGGCACCGCTATGTACCTTTCGAAGAAGCCATTGAAATATTAGAAGTAATCCCCCCTTTTGTGACTACGGTGGGTGTCATTGTGAACGAACCTATGGAAAGATGGGTTCAATACTTAACTTATTTTGACCTCATACAAATGTGTGGAGAAGAAAAACCCGAAGAAATACCAGTCGGGCAATCTATTATCAAATCTTTCGCAGTAGATGAACAATTTACAATAACGAATATGCTATCTTACAAAGTTCGAGGTTATTTACTTGACGCAAAGATAGGTGAAGCCCACGGTGGCACAGGTAAAACCTGCAATTGGGAGAAAGCACGAGAAGCAGTAGAAACTGGTAAACCTATTATTCTTGCAGGCGGATTAAACATAGATAACGTTGTTAATGCCATTCAAGAAGTTCGTCCCTATGCGGTTGATGTATCCACTGGGGTCGAAGAATATCCAGGAAAGAAGGATGAATATCTTGTCAGAGAATTTATTTACAGAGCCAAAAACGCCCTATCCTGACCATAAAGGCAGATATGGAGAGTTTGGAGGACGGTTTGTCCCCGAAACATTATTTACTGCATTAGAAGAACTGGAACAGGTGTTCCGTTCCGCTCGCGAAGACAAAGAGTTCCAAAAAACATTCCAGAATTATGCCCGTGATTATATCGGCAGACCAACTCCTCTATATTTTGCCCGACGATTATCAGAACATTTAGGAGGGGCTCAAATATATTTTAAACGGGAAGATTTAGCACATACAGGTGCCCATAAAATTAACAATGCATTAGGTCAGTGTTTATTGACAAAACGAATGGGGAAAACTCGTGTGATTGCGGAAACAGGGGCTGGACAACATGGTGTCGCAACTGCTACCGCATCTGCCTTGTTAGGGTTGGACTGCTGTATCTATATGGGCACTGAAGATATGGAACGACAACGACTAAATGTGTTTCGCATGCGACTATTAGGGGCTCAGGTTATAGGCGTCGATGCTGGTAGTAAAACATTAAAGGACGCTATCAATGAAGCCCTGAGAGATTGGTCATTGAATGTAAAGCATACCCATTATGTTTTAGGTACCGTTCATGGACCCCATCCTTTCCCATGGATATGTCGTGAATTTCAAAAGATTATTGGGATAGAAGCCCGACAACAAATCCTTGAGCACGCAGGTAAATTACCCGATATGCTGGTTGCATGCGTAGGTGGTGGTAGCAATGCCATTGGTTTGTTTTACGAGTTTTTAAATGATAAAGATATTGAAATGGTCGGTGTCGAAGCAGGTGGCAAAGCCATTACCCCAGGGTTGCATGCGGCACGTTTTGCAGGTGGAAGCAGAGGAATGCTACATGGTGCTCAAAGCTATGTTTTACAGGATGAGTTCGGTCAAATTGGTAGCACCCATAGCATATCCGCAGGTCTGGATTATGCCAGTGTCGGGCCTGAACATGCGTGGCTTTATTCGTCTGGTAGAGTTAAATATACCTACGCAATGGACAATGAAGCATTGGAGGCGTTCCAGCTATGTGCCCGATTAGAAGGAATAATTCCAGCATTGGAAAGTTCCCATGCAATTGCGTACGTGTTAAAAGAAGCACCACGTAGACCTAAGAACCAGATTATCCTCGTAAACCTCTCCGGTCGGGGTGATAAAGACGTTGAACATGCATCAAAATTTATTAAACTGGATACGTAGAGATATGAACAGAAACAGAATAGAAGAAAGACTAAAAACATTAAAACAAAATAAGGAAAAAACATTCGTAGCCTATATAACTGCAGGTTACCCTTCACCAGATTATTTTGAAACAATTATGCTTGCATTAGATGAAGCTGGTGTGGATATCGTAGAAGTAGGAGTTCCTTTCTCAGACCCAGTCGGAGATGGTCCAGTCATCCAGGATGCGTCTTATCATGCCTTATTAAAAGGAACCACTCCTACAAAGGTATTAGAATGGATTGCCAATGTGCGGGAGAAAACAGAAATCCCTATTCTACTTTTTACCTATTTCAACCCAATTCTTGTCCAGGGAATCCCTCCATTCTTGAAAAAGTCGGCACAAGTTGGAGTAGATGGAATACTTTGTGTAGATTTACCTATAGAAGAATCTGATACCTATAAAACAGAGGCAGAAAAGAACCGTCTATCAACAGTTTTTTTGGTGGCTCCAAATAGCCCCGAAGAACGAATACAACATATCGTTCAAAAATGTTCAGGCTTCGTATACTACGTATCGCGATTAGGTGTTACTGGAGAAAAAGATAACATTGCCAATGACCTTTCTACTTCTGTAGAACGAATAAAGAAATACACCGATTTGCCTGTATTGGTGGGATTTGGCATATCTAAACCGCAACATGCTTCCTTTGTTGCTTCTGTATCTGATGGTGTAATTGTTGGTTCCGCTTTTGTCCGATATTTGAAAGAGCATACAGACAATTCTCAATGGAAAGATGATTTTGTTAAATATGTAAAATCTTTAGTGGATGCCACAAAAAAAGAGAAAGAATCGAAATAAAAAATACCATGCACTTTTCCCCAGATTCAGAAACCTTTGAAGATTTGTATGAAGTATTTCCAAATATTGGAGCAGGTCATTTCGGGTATTGGGGTAAAGATAAACACGGGGAGCCCTGCTATCACATAAATATTGAAAAGATGATGGATACGGATATTTGGCATCTGGTCGGAAATGACCACATCACAGCAACCGCACATGCAAAAGGTTACGTTCAAATATACGCATGGGATAGAGGTCCACAAATTCTTAATTATTACGACCCAGAATACGATATGAAAGGAGGAGGGTATTGTTGGATTTTGTCAAAAAATACAAAACTATGTACTTATCGTAGTGATAACAACCACGATACGGACTTCAGAATAATATGGGGGTGCGGATATGTTCAAAAAATAGTCAAAAACTCTGTCCTATGTGTTGAGGAAACACTCTCTGCTCCACAGGGGAAAGACTCCGTACTTATTCACGAGGTGAAAATACAAAATCTTACAAAAGAAACTCAAGACCTACTTGTGATTCCAATATGGGAACCAAATTGGTTCCCAATCAATCCAGGGCTTATTATGACACCTCCATATAATACATTCTGGAATATGCTTCGTAAAAGAAAAGGAAGAAAAATCCAAAACTCCGCAAGATATATAACAGATAAAGATACAATTATTTTCCAATTCATTGACAAAGAACAAAGGAAAAGAAAAAGTTCATGGAAAGTCTTACCTGTTGATGCCTTCTTTATATCTTCATTAAATACTCAAAACCCAAACCACTTGTTCACAAATAAAAATCACTTGGATACATTTATCCGTTCACTTTGCGAAGAAAAAGGTTTTTCTCAAAAAAGAAAAACATCAGATAATTGTTGCAACCTTTTAAGTTTTGTGGAAGAACGAACATTAAGTGCGGAAACTGAAATCAACGTAAAATATTTAGTCGGCTATGGAACTACTGAGAAAATTGAAGAGTATAAATCAAAATATTCTGTATCAAAAGTCATAACAAAAGATAAACGCTCCATTGCTGTTCATATACCCAAAATAAAAGTCCCTCTTGACAGAGAACTAAGATGGCATTCGTATTACCTCCAAGCAGGATGTGTGTATACAGAGTATTTTAATCGTTATTTTGTTGACCAGGGCTCTGCGTATGGGTTTATTCATGGTGCATCTGGTGCTCCACGGGATTGGGCATTTTTTATTGTTCCTCTTATTTACCTGCGTCCTGACCTTGCACGTGAAATGCTACTTTTATTGGGTCAATTACAGGATGAAAAGACAGGGAAACTGCCTTATGCACTTGTCGGAAATGGAAAAACCACAGGGGCTGGTATACATTCATGGAGTTCAGATTTAGATTTATTCTTTCTTTGGGCTATTTCAGAATATCTGGGAGCAACTTTTGATACAACAATCCTCCATGAAAAAGTTCCCTTCAGAAACACAAGTCCTTCACAAGAAGCAACGTTATTAACACATATCGAAAAAGCATTTTATCACCTAATTCATAGCGTATCCACGGGCAAACATGGATTAATTCGAAGCGGAACAGGTGATTGGAATGATGTGTTTCTTGCCTTTTCTCCATGTCCTTTAATTACCATGATGAAAGGTGAGTCTGTTTTCAATTCCGCCATGTCTGTGCTTGTTTTGCCAGAAATAGCCCAATGGATACAACCTTATAATCCTGCCCTGTCAAAAACTATGAATGATTTTGCACAAACACAACGGCAACACCTCAGGTCTTTATGGAATGGGAGGTGGTTCCCTAAAGGATATACTGGCATAGGAGATAAAAAATTAGGGGATGACAATTTGTTTTTAGATGTCCAACCTTTCGCAATTCTCGCAGACCTATTAGACAACAAGGAAAAAGAAAAATTAATCAAAACCATAAAAGAGAACTGTGTCGATACACAACCCTTCGGTGCTACTTGCCTTGTTCCACCAATGAAAGGTAGATTTTTAGAACCAGGTTCCGATACAAACGGCGGTATATGGTATGCCATCAATGCATGGTTAGCATGGGCGTGGTCCGAATGCAATCCTCAAGAGGCATGGAACTTCTTGTTGAAAAATACTCTTTTTACCCATGCAGAAACGTACCCTAACATCTGGTATGGTATCTGGTCCGGACCAGACGCTTATAACTCGGCAGAACATCCACGAGCAGGTGAAACCTTCTGCCTAAACTTTACACCTATGACCCAGTTCCCCATCATGAATATGAATTGTCATGCTGGTATCCTGTTTGCGGTATTAAAAATGTTCGGACTTTCTCCAAAAAAAGGCACCCTAATTATTGATCCCAAAGTACCATTCAATGAATTCAAACTGAAGACATCTCTTATTTCTTATGCATACCAACCCGAAAAAATCAAGTTACAATATTTACCCATATGTTCTGAACATATAACTCTATGTATTAAACTAAACCAATCTATTTATTCCTCATTAGAACAACTTAAAGTACATCTAAATGGAATAGACTTTTCCCAATTCAACACCAACTACGAAGGATTTCTCTCTCTTACCACAAATATGGAAAAAGACAAACCTATTTCTTTACTAATAACAATTTAATTTGCTCAGACCATTTTACAAAAGAAAAATAGAACCTCTGAACAAAGGATATTAAATCTCATTGACATCATTAATCACTAACAACATAGAACAAACAAAAAAATGTGCCTGATAATACAACAGCCCATGGGTAATGTTAACACCATTGCCAATAGAATTTATCAAATAGATAGGTGTATGTACAGATATATAAATTAATCAAAACGCTGAAGTAAAAATAAAAAAAATTTTTTGTTAAAAAGCATAATTTCCATTGTTTTGTAGTATAATAATTGTATAAGCCAAATTTTATCAGTATATGTTACCTTTATAAAAAGGAAAAAATATAGTGTGTGGTTCAATTCAACTAAACATGAAAGGGTTGGGAAATGAAAAACAAAATGAATAAAAATGATAATGTTTTTTCTTACTGCACATTTGTTTGTGCATTGTTAATCATCTTATCACCGCTACTTGCTCATTCTGCTCCTATTATTCCCATTTCGACATTGAATGATTTAAAAAATATAGGGATATTAACTCCGTTAGATGCTGATTATATTTTAGTCAATGACATTGATGCATCTGATACCGAAACCTGGCCTGGTGGCTTTGACCCTATCGGTGATTCCACTCCTCTTGGGAGATTTAGGGGCTCTTTCGATGGAAATGGGCATGTCATATCTGAACTTTATATAGATAGGCCTGGGGAAAGTTATGTTGGTTTGTTTAGTTTTGTGGAAAAAGGTTCAATAACTAACCTAAAACTATACTATGCGGCTATAAGTGGTAAATCCATAGTCGGAGGCGTAGCTGGGATGATATTAGGTGGAAAGATTTTTAATTGTATAGTATCTGGTCGTATACAGGCATCTTCAAATTGCGGGGGAATAGCAGGTATCATCCAGCCTTTATCAGGTGACATGGGAGTAGACATGTGTTATACAAGAGGTGCACTTATATGGCGTGATTTTGACCCTACAGCAAAGTATAATTTTGGAGGGTTAGTTGGAATTATTGATGGTCTCTCCGACTCTGTAAGTATAACAAAATCTTTCTCCAACATGAATATTTATACTTCGATAAGTGATATGAGTTATGTCGGTGGTTTGGTAGGAAGATTAGCCAATAAAGTATATATAGAACAATGTTATTCTACCGGGGAAGTTCCTGAGGGGACATCTAATATAGGAGGGCTTATTGGATTTGCAGATAATCCTGATTATGTGCAATCCAGTGTATGGGATGTTGAAACCAGTAAACAAACAGAATCTTCAGGAGGAAAAGGCCTTAATACCAGAGAAATGAAAAGCCCCGAAGTATATTTAGATATGGGTTGGGATATATCTACTGAGCCTTGTTCGAATTGTTCCACTCAATGGTCTCAATATAAAGAATATACCTATCCCTTCCTTTGTGATTTATCCAATTTAATCCCGAATGTAATCGGATTGAATCTCCCAGATGCTACCAAACAATTATTAGAAAATGGTTTCGAGCTTGGTGGTGTGGTGTCCGTATATCACAATACTATTCCTATAGGACATGTGGTTGAGACTGATCCCGAACAACATTGCTACTTCCCTTACACTGGCGAAGTAACAATTAAATCTTCTCAAGGGCCGTTCCCTCCGATTTATATATCTACAATAGAACAATTGCAACTTATTGGCAATGACCCAAATTATCCTGCTGATAATATGTATATATTGGCCAATGACATTAATGCTTCCGTTACGAGGGAGTGGAATGGTGGAGCAGGTTTTATTCCTATTGAAACATTTTCAGGGGTTCTTGACGGTAATGGGTATAAAATATCGGGATTATACATATTAGATGATTCAGGCTACCCAACCGGTTTATTCCGTAGCATAAAAAAACCTAATGGAGAGTTCGGAAGAGTTCAAAACTTAATCATAGAAAATGCTGAAATCTATGGTATAGGATATGTTGGAGTTTTAGCTGGAGAAATAGAGACGGCCTCCGTTCCGGAAATCATCCCTACTTTACAAAATATAGCAACAAGTGGAGAGGTCTTTGGTATAAATTCTGTAGGTGGCTTGGCAGGTGCTATTTACGGTGGAATAACAGTATATGACTGTTCTATCCGAGCCAATGTAAATGCAAGAGAATTATCACCCAAAATAAGTTATGGTTATTTTGGAGGTGTTTGTGGTCGTGCTTTAGGTTGCGATTTGATAAGAATATCATTTATCGGTGCTGTTCGTTCAGAAACGGGAAAAAATTTTGGAGGTATTGCAGGATATACTACTATGGATTCAGCAATTGGTAGTAGTCCGGTTATTTTGAATTGTTATGCTCAAGCCTCCATACAAAATTCAAATCCATCAAGCCAAAATATTGGGGGGCTCATCGGTTTTGCTGATGTAAATACAGAACTCGATAATTCATATTCTGCATCTGTTTTTTCAACACCTTCTTCTGCAGGTGGGCTTATTGGGAATGGTTCTGGACCTGTTACAGTAAATAATTCTTTCTGGGATGAATCTATATCTGGTGTTTCCATTTCCTTTAGCGGTGGAACCCCCGAAACAACAGAAAATATGAAAAAAATGGCAACATATACAGGTTGGGACTTTTCTAATTATTGGGGCATAGAAGAAGACCACAGTTATCCTTTATTACGACAGGATTTAATGATAATCATCTATTTTCGAAACTTCTACTATGTAAACGCAATAGATTGGCTATCATTCTATGGAATATCGAGTGATCTCCAAACTGTGTGTGATAATGTTATCACTCCAGGCTATATTGTATCCCAATCAGTCTATCCACAAGAATGGGTTAAAGTATTTTCAACTGATCCGGTAATATTATATGTATCAGACGGACTTTGCCCCCCGGTTTTAATAAGCACAATAAATCAAATTGCCCAAATTGGCAAGGACCCTTCATTCCCAAGAGATGGATATTATGTTTTGACAAATAACATTGACGCATCAGATACTAAAAATTGGAATAGTGGTGCCGGTTTTGAACCCATACAGGACTTTGAAGGTATATTTGCAGGTGGAGGTTATATCATCTCTGACTTATACATTAACCGACCGTCTGAAGACTATGTTGGTTTCTTCGGTTTTGTTGAGAATACAGGCAGAATTTATAATGTGAATATATCACGAGCTAATGTGACAGGAAGGGGTGCGGTTGGAATTTTAGCGGGTGTTAACCTTGGACAAATACACAATTGTGGTGTCAATGGAAAAGTCATAGGAAATGATAGTTTTACAGGTGGCCTTGTCGGTGATAATAGCGGTGTTATCTTTGAATCGTTCGGAGTAGCACAGGTTATCGGAACATATGTTGTCGGCGGACTTATAGGGTCAGTTAGTTCAACATTATTTATGGACACCAACCATGATAATTATTTCTGGGGAGAAGTTTCTGGATTTGGTAATGTAGGCGGATTTGTAGGTTATAACCGCGGATATGTTCAAAATTCCTATGCTGTAGCAAAGATAATAGTAGATAAAGGGATTTCAGGCGGATTCTGTTCCACCAACGACGGAGGGACTATTGATTCAAGTTATTGGGATAAAGAATATAGTGGAGTAGAGACATCTGAAGGTGGTGAAGGGAAAACAACTTCAGAAATGATGGCAGAAACAACATTCTCAGGATGGAACTTTTCATCAACATGGATGCTAAATGAAGGTATCACTTATCCATTCCTGCAAAATAATTTTTATTCGTACTTAGGAGATTTAAGAGGGCTAAATTACAACACAGTTAAAAATACCCTCGAAAGTTGGGGTTACTTTTTATCCAGTACGGAAAGGTGCGATTGGACTTATCACGCAGGAGTAATAGCAGATCAAACTCCTATAAATATAAATATACCTTTATTTTCTAATATTGATTTTGTCGTATCATCGGGAATTTGCACTACAGTGCCAGATGTGGTTGGAGATAGTCTTGTTAATGCTATTAATGAGATTCTTTCTGCAAATTTAGAAATCGGTAGTGTGGTAGAAGAATGCAATA
>DAOSBX010000028.1 GCA_035361075.1 Candidatus Hydrogenedens sp.
AAGGTTAATTAAACCTCCGCTGGTTTTTATAACATTATTATACCATTTAAATTCAATAAAATGCAAATTAAAGGAATGATTATAGGTTAATATATATAATTACAATAATATTGCTAATATTATTTGCCACATCCAACCCTTCATCTATTTAGATTAGAATTCTACTATGTATTCAACCCCTTTAGCATATTTTGTCATATAATTCAAATCGGTAACTTAAATGGTAAGAATGACCATAAAAAAACCAAGATATTTTATTGAAATTCGGCAATTTATTGCGGGATATTAGAATTGACTAAAATCAATTTTTTCGAGTGCATTTGTTACGGTCGCCACCCCCCTATTAATAGGTGCCGGTCCATTTTCCTGGTATCTTAAAAATTCGACATGCCCATCAAAGAAAAGCACATTTGAACCTCCAGGTATATGGTTATATAAAGAAGGGTCGGATGTAAGTTTATCCATCATAACCCACATATTGCTTTGTGCTTTTGCACTGGACGCAGGGTTGTTGATATCCGTAATCAAGAACCGCTCAATACCTTCTCTGAGACGGTAGATTATGTTACTACCACCATTCCCGATTGGAGGTAGTCCTGTCAATGCTGAAGTTGCCTGAGAAATAACAATATCTTTATCGGCTCTACCATTTTCATGTTGCAAGAAGAAGGGTAAAACAGCCTCTAATAACCCTTGAATAATCTGTGTAGGTGCATAACCACTAACAACATTTAAGAAAGGCACAAGGGATAGATTTGTTTGTGGGTCTGTTGTATCTCCACGGTCAAATACCCAGCCTAAGTAATAGTAGCTTACCTGCATGTTCCACATCCCTCGCCCTTTCTGTGAACAGGGAAATGTTATATCCGTCTGCTGAGTAATAGGGTTGATAAGGTTTTCAGAGGTATGTTTAGGGTCAGATGGGCAAATCAGGATATTTACATCTGTTAAATATTCTGGATATACCGCTTTTGGAGAGGGTCCAGCTACAATAATCGATTTATTGCCCATCGATGGGAAACCTATTTGGTCACAATCGATGGCTGTTGCATACTCCATCGGCACAGGTGGATATTTACCACCGGCTGATTCACTGGAATACATCTTAAAAACCAGTCCCCATTGTTTAAGATTATTCTGACAGGAGGCTCTACGAGCGGACTCTCTTGCCCGGGCTAATGCCGGCAACAGGATTGCTGCTAATATCCCAATAATAGCGATTGCAACCAATAACTCTATCAAAGTAAATCCTAATTTTTGTCTCATAAATATCTCCTATGAACTTTTATAATTCCTATGGATATAAGATATTGTGTTTGATGGTTTAGTTATCGGATTTCAATCATTCGTTGGATGGGTACTCTTGCTTTTGCAATGATATCAGGAGGGGCTTCAACTTGATATTGAAGTTTTTTTAGCGATTCCAATGTCTGTTCAAGGGTAATAAGATTCATGTGTTTACAACGCAGGCTACATGCCCGAACAATATTAATCTCAGGGAATTCTGCCTGAATATTATCTCCCATAGCACATTCAGTAAATAAAGCCAACCTCACATTAGGATGTTCTTTTACATACTTGACCATCCCTTGTGTACTTCCGACATAATCCACGTTCTTTATTACATCGGGTGGACATTCTGGATGAGCCAATATTTTCACATCGGGATATTGTTGGCGAACATGGTCTACATCTTCTGGCTTAAACAATTCATGCACTTCACATTTTGCTTTCCACCCAATAACAACGGGCTCAGAACTTGTTTCTATATCATTCATAGTTACTTCATCTGGAAGATAGAACTTTGCACCTAATTCGTTGGCTGTATTACGTGCAAGATATTCATCAGGAACAAAGATAACAGCCTTGTACCCCTGCTTAAAGATATAGGTCACAACACTGCCTGCATTCCCTGAGGTGCAACAATAATCAGATTCCGATTTTGTATCCGCATAAGTATTGACATAGGATACAATGGGAACCGACGGAAACTTCTGTTTTAACTGGATAATATCCTCTCGGCTAATCCCTTCTGCTAACGAACAACCTGCCTCACGAGACGGAACGAGAACCGTCTTGGTCGGGTTTAATATCTTTGCCGTCTCGCCCATGAACCATACACCACAGAATACAATAATATCTGCTTCTGTTTTGCTTGCTACGATAGAAAGATACAGAGAATCGCCAACATGGTCAGGGATAGAATGATATAGGGCAGGTTCCATATAATTGTGCCCCAAAATAACTGCGTTCTTCTCCTCTTTCAATTTAAGTATCTCGTATGCATACTGTGCCTTTAACTCAATTTCAAACTCAGGAAGTATGCCTATTAATCTCTCCTTCATCCGCTCAAGAAGAGTTGAATAATCTTTTATACATGTTCCATTTGGTACATTTTCCATAATGAGATTAATACCTTGTTTTGAAAAATTAAAATATAAAAAGGGAAAATTACATTATACCAGACTATAAGCAATAAACTCGAATATAGCACCTTCGTTCTTTGATAAGATGTTTCTACCTTTAACTACTCCGTCGATACAGGTTTGGTTTCCTCTCCTTCTAAAAGTGCTAAGATAGAGTGCCATGATAAGGAGGCACACTTAATTCGGATTGGAAATTCACGGACACCAGTTATAGCTACTAATTTTCCCCATTTCGTTTCATCCACAGGTGTTTGTGGAGAAGAACGTAGCAATTCTAAAAAATCGCGAATGATGCTTACCGCTTCGTTTACAGGTTGTTTTTCAAGGAATGTCGTTAGTAATGAGGCAGATGCTTTAGAGATAGCACAACCTTGACCAGTAAAGTAGATTTCACGAATTACATCACCATCCAATTTCAAATAGAAGGTGTAATGGTCTCCACATAAGGGATTAAAACCCTCTAATTTTTTGTCATAATCATCAGGGACACCAAAATTTCGTGGATTTTTTGCATGGTCTAAAAGAAGTTTTTCATAAAGTATCTTAGAGGCAGAACTCATTCGAATATTTCCTTAATTTTGTATATCGCTTTTATCAGGGCGTCTATCTCATCTATTACATTATAAACTGCAAAAGAAGCACGTGCTGTACTCGATACTCCATAACGTTCCATAATAGGTTGAGCACAATGATGCCCCGCACGAATAGCAATTCCTTCCTCATCAAGAATCTGTCCTATATCATGTGGATGTGCAGAATCCATTATAAACGATATAACACCAGTGTGATGTTCTTTGGGACCCAATATACGAACACCTGGAATTTCATCTATCGTTCTCATTGCGTATTGTATTAATACTTCCTCATAATCAAATATCTTCTGCATGCCGATAGATTGCAAAAAATCGATAGCGGAACCTAAACCAATGACTCCCTCAATATTAGGCGTCCCTGCCTCAAATTTTTGTGGGGAATGTGCATAGATTGTATTTTCCAAAGTGACATTCAATATCATGCTACCACCTGTTTGGTACGGTTCCATACGTTCTAATAGTGGTGCTCTCCCATAAAGAATCCCTATCCCCGTAGGTCCATAAAATTTATGAGCGGAACAGGCAAAAAAGTCGCAACCCAAATCCTGAACATCAATCGGCATGTGAGCTATACTTTGAGCACCATCAACAATAAATACAGCACCAACGTCATGAGCCTTCTGAGCAATCTCACGAATAGGATTTATCGTCCCTAAAACATTTGAAACATGTGTTACAGAGACAATCTTCGTTTTAGACGTTAGAAGTTCATCAAGACGACTTAAATCTAAATACCCTTCCTCTGTAATAGGAATATATTTCAATTTTGCCCCAGTCTGTCGTGATACCACCTGCCATGGAATCATATTCGAATGATGTTCCATTTCAGTAATTAATATTTCATCATCAGGCATTAATCGAGGGCGAGCATAGGATTGAGCAATTAAATTTATAGATTCGGTTGTCCCTTTGGTAAATACAATTTCACAATCAACCTTTGCATTTATAAATCGTGCAACCTTAGAACGCACTTCCTCATACTTGTCTGTGATTTTTTCACTTAAGTAATGTATCCCTCGATGCACATTAGCGTTCTCTTTCAAGTAATATCGCGTGATAGTATCAATTACATTTTGGGGTTTTTGAGTGGTTGCCGCATTGTCGAGATAAATTAAAGGTTTACCATGAACCATTGTTTCTAATATAGGAAATTGGCTACGAATGCTTTCCAGTCCAAGCCTACGAGCCAATATCTCCGCCCGTAGACGAAGTGATTTCTGAGTTTTTTCCTCTGCAAGGCTCATATATAAAAATCCTTACAAGCTCATAATTAAATAAGGACTAATGAATTCCTTTGTGTTTGGAAATGGAATATCAGCCAATACCTGATTTGCAAAACCACGAACAAGAAGAGACCTCGCTTTCACTGGAGGTATCCCCCTTGATTGAAAATAGTAAATCAATTCCGCAGAAGGAGGTCCAACTGTAGCACCATGTGTACATCGAACATCATCCGCATAAATTTCCAATTGCGGTTTAGCATCAATTACTGCACCATCTGAGAGAGATAGCCCTTTGAACTGTTGGATAGAATCGGACTTTTGTGCATCAGGGGCAATATAAATTTTTCCGCGATACACCGTTTTACTTTGTTCTCTCCCTAATCCACGCCAGTGAATTCGGCTAACGCTTTGCCCTTTTAAATGTTGGATTTGTTGTTGTGTTTCAGAAAAGTGATTCTTTTCGTTCAAGGTTAAACCGTTGATATGACATTGAACATTTTCTCCTTGAATCTCCGCATTGATTTCTGAACGAAGAAATCGCCCTGAAAGATGAAGTGAATTGTAATTTAAGGAACTATCCTTATCTAAGCCTGCTGAAATGGAATGGAATCGTAAAGTCTTTTCTGTTCCCTGAATATTTTCCAAAACGTTAAGATGTGCATTTTTACCTAAAACGATCTTCGTTTTTGCATTTACCCATACGGAGGCACTTTCCGTATTATGCGTTATATAATTTAATGTTATTGAAGCTTGAGCAGTATCGTCAAGAATAATAAGCACCCAGGGAATATCAATTGTGTCCTGTCTGTCAGCAGAACTCATGATATAGATATTCATGGGCTCATCAATAACAATACCCTTGGGTAAATAAATGAAAATGCCGTTATAGAATAACATCTCCGATAAAGCCTCAAATATATGCTGAGGCTCCTTGTCTCGTTCTAAATTACTTTTAAGAAGTTCTTCATGTTCTGACGCCAATATCTCTTTAAAGTCAGAAACTATTATCTTATCTGGCAAATCTATTAAATTTTCATCCATTGTAACAACACCATTTTCCCAAAGAATATGGGCGGAAAAATATTTGTTAATTATTTCTGGTATATGTTCTCTGTGAACCTGTTTCTTTATATCTACAGTCCATTTCCGTTGCGGATTGAAAAATGGTGAGAGGTTTGTTTCCCGCCAGCCCTCCATTTTTGAATGTGGAATAGGTAAAAGTATAAAGGCATTCTTACCGTCTAAAGTAATATCTTTCCACCAATCAGGTATGACATGACCATTTTTTGTATAAGGAATAATCTCTAATAAATTTAACTTCCTTTCATCAACAATATGCGTTTTTTCCATATAAGATATTCCTATCATGCTTTCGCAATTGATAATTCCTGTTCAGAATCTGTTTTCAGCCAATCATAACCTTTTTGTTCAAGTTCTAATGCAAGTGTATAATCCCCAGATTTAACAATTTTCCCCTTATACAACACATGCACAAAGTCAGGTTTAATGTAGTTTAGTAACCGTTGATAATGAGTAATAATAATGAATGAGCGTTTCGGATTTCTCATACGATTAACACCCTCAGCCACAGATTTTAAGGCATCAATATCTAAACCAGAGTCCGTTTCATCAAGTATGGCTAATATCGGTTCTAATATTGCCATTTGAACAATCTCATTCCGTTTCTTTTCACCACCAGAGAACCCTTCATTTACAGATCTATCTGAAAAAGTTGGGTCTAAACCAATTTCCTTCATCTTTTCCTTTAAGATTTTTTCAAAATCCCAGATATCTAAACTTGACAAATGTCTCCACTCACGAATCTCATTCAAAGCAGTATGTAAAAACTCTGTATTCGATAATCCAGGTATTTCAACTGGGTACTGGAACGCAGTAAAGATACCACGACGTGCCCTTTCTTCTGGTGGTGTGGATGTTATGTCCTCACCAAAAAATAAAATCTTGCTTTCTGGGTCTACCTCATAATTTTCATTACCAGTAAGCACTTGGGCAAGGGTACTTTTCCCTGAACCATTTGGACCCATAATAGCATGAGTTTCTCCTGAACCAATAGTCAGGTCTATCCCTTTTAAAATTAGTTGTCCTTCTACGGACACCTTCAAATTTTTGATTTCAAGTAAATTCATCCTACGCTTCCTTCTAAACTAATGCTTAATAATCGTGTTGCTTCAACTGCAAATTCCATAGGTAAATGTTCAAAAACTTCTTTGCAAAAACCGTTAACCACAAGAGATATCGCATTTTCTGGGCGAATCCCTCGTGCACGGCAGTAAAACAGTTGGTCCTCATTAATTTTCGATGTAGTAGCCTCATGTTCTACCGATGCGGAAGGATTCCGCACATCAATATGAGGAAATGTATGCGCTCCACATCGGCTACCAATCAATAATGAATCGCATTGAGTATAATTCCTTGCATTTTCAGCCTTTGGCATAACACGAACCATTCCACGATACGTATTCTGACTCATGCCAGACGAAATCGTTTTGCTGATAATAGTACTCCGTGTATTTTTCCCAATATGTATCATTTTCGTGCCTGTATCTGCTTGTTGTTTATTCCGCGTCAATGCAACCGAATAAAACTCACCCGTAGAATTATCTCCCTGTAAGATACAACTCGGATATTTCCATGTTATGGCGGAACCCGTTTCAACCTGAGTCCATGAAATCCGTGAATTCGCACCAACACATTTGCCACGTTTCGTAACAAAATTAAAAATACCTCCCCGGCCTTCCTCATCACCAGCATACCAATTCTGAACCGTAGAATAACGAATGGTGGCATTCTTATGAGCTATCAATTCAACAACCGCAGCATGAAGCTGGTTTTCATCACGAATCGGTGCGGTACAACCCTCTAAATAACTGACCTCTGCTCCCTCATCCGCTATTATCAATGTCCTTTCAAATTGACCTGTCTGACCCGAATTAATCCGAAAATAGGTCGATAAATCCATAGGACATCGAACCCCTTTGGGGATATACACAAAAGAGCCATCACTAAACACAGCGGAATTTAATGCGGAATAAAAATTATCACTCGGAGGAACAACAGAACCTAAATACTCCCTTACTAATTCTGGATACTTCCGTATCGCTTCGGACATAGAGCAAAAAATGATACCAAATCGACCTAATATCTCCTGATGGGTAGTTGCAACTGAGATACTATCAAAAACAGCATCCACCGCAACACCTGCAAGCCGTTTCTGTTCTTCCAGAGGAATTCCCAACTTCTCAAAGGTACGTAAAATCTCAGGTTCTACATCTTCAATAGATTTTGGGTTCTTCTTCATCTTTGGTGCTGAATAATAACGAATCTTTTGGAAGTCAGGAGTCTTAAATTTTACAAAAGCCCATTTAGGCTCCTTCATCTCTAACCATACCCTATATGCATTTAAACGCCATTCTGTCATCCACTCTGGCTCCTCCTTCCTCTCAGATATTTTCCGTATTATATCTTCATTCAGCCCTATCGGGAAAGGCTCTGCCTCAACAGGTGTAACCCATCCATACGCATATTCCTTATTCACAAACTCATGAATTGCAGTCTCACTGTTATCTAACGAATGCTGAGCATCAAAATCATTCTTTAATATCGAATTTGGCGTATCTATCATTTTTTTTGCTCCCTTGTTATATCCTTTGCAGAATATCTCATATTTGGGTTACATTTTAGTTAACAGTCAAAATTTTTTGAATATTCCCATAGGAACAAAGGACAGTGATATCCCCTTTGCCTTTTCTATTATTTTGCGGGAGTGCTAAAGGTGCCCTTAATTTCAAGTAGTTCTGTTCAGAGATTTCGTCTGGATTGACAAATGGATTTCTAGAATTAAAATTTTTGAAACAAAGAAATAGTTTTTTTAGTCTTAACAAGTATGTTATAAAGGATATCTTCAATATAGGATCTAAACCAATGAACAAAACTATCCATCTCCATTATCTTCCTTATGTTGTGTTATCTTTACTGTTTGTATGTCTGTGTCAATTCCATATATTGGCTCAAGATACACAGCCAGTCTCTGAGGAAGCACAATGGTACCATCCTGAGATTATCGAAAATCCAGAAGTAAAACTTTTAGCCACTGAAGGTAAAGGGAAACTATATCAGATAGGGGAACACCTCCTTTGTGTATTGGAAGGTACATACAAAGAGATGGGCTTCCAACAGGGCAAGTTGCTTGCAGATAGAATAGAGAACATAATGAAAAAAGGATATTTTGTAAAGGCATTATGGAATAGAAACTACACAAAAGAATATGCTTATGAACAGTCAAAACGAATGGCAAAGCATATCCCTGCAGAATACCTTGAGGAAGTGCAGGGAATCTATGAAGGTGTGCAATCAGCGGGGAAAAAAGATATTACCTATGAGGAGGTTCTGTTAGGTTCAGCAGTGCCTGAAATATTACACTTTCCACCAGATAAACCGCCGAGCATGCCCAATAGTTGCTCCAATTTTGCGTGCTGGGGGAGATGGACCACGGATGGTAGACTTATTCATGGGAGGAATTTAGATTGGACTATTAATGCCGACGTTCAGGATGACGCTGTTATTATTGTCTGGCGTCCCAAAGGCAAAAAACCATACATGATGATGACCTGGGCAGGAGCAATTGGTAGTGTAAGTGGTATGAGTTCTAACGGTATAACCATTGGTGAAATGACACTGCCCAGCCCGAATGCCACCTTTGATGGAATGCCATTGCTGGTAACGATGCGTCGTGTATTAGAACAAGAAGATTTAGATTCTGCAGTTAATGTCCTTGTTAAAGGACCACAAACATCAGGTTGGAATTTCATCGTTGGTGATGGAAAAATCCCTTCCGCAAGAGCATTAGAAGTCGATGCTAAACGTGTCGTCGTTTACACCGATAACGACCCTAAAGAATCAGAAGAAACCTTGCATTGGAGTATTATAGATGCGGTGCGTAGAACAAACCATCCAATTAATAAAGATGGTTTACTGGATTTGGCAAAGCATTACGGTCCAGAATTTAATATTAAAGTTGAAAACTGGGAACAACTAAAACTTATTCTTCCTTTGCTGAAAAGTCAGAACTCATTCCAACGTTATGATTGGCTCGGAAAACAAATCACCAAAACAGAAAAGTCTGTGGACATCCGCAAAGCAATCGACATGCTTGCCAATGGACCTGTGTTTGGAGACGACACACTACACTCTTTCGTATTTGACCCTAAAAACCAGGTCGCCTATGTATCAAATGCAGGGAATAATCCACCAGTAACTGCTACACGCCGACCTTTTACAAAGATTGACCTAAAACCATGGTTTAAATAACCAACCCAAATAAAAAATAGCAAAACCTTTGCTTATATCCTTGCTGTTACAAAAAGGATTTTGACTACAAAATAATAGCACAAGCATCCCTATTTATGAATAAAAAAATATATTTGGATTCCTTGGCAAAAATAGTATGTCCATACCTATCTATATTTTGTCAGGAGCGTAATTCCCCTTGCTGGTAGAATATGGCAAATGAGTCAGATAGGTTCAATGCAAAATATAGACGGGAGAGATGTATTAATGGTAGACAGTGTACCACGGATACATTTTCCATACATGTTTGTGAGTGAATATTTTACAAAAGATAAGAACCGAAAATAATGAATGTTTAGTAATGGTTATTTTATTATTTTTATTCTAATGTTACGGAATTGAACTTTCATAGGTGGTCCTGGATGCATTTGAAGGGCAATAAACCCTTTGCGTCGAGAGTATTTTTTGTCGTCGTCGAACACCTCACACATAAGTTTGCCATTGATATAAAGTTCAATATGGTTGCCGATGGCTTTGATTTCATATTCATTCCAATCCTTGAATTTCACTGCGGACAGTAATTCTTTAGGGTCCTTAAATTGTTCCTCTTTACGATTGCCATCGGCGTCAATCCATGCTTTATATCCTCGTTTTACGACAGCCCATCGGTCATGTTGAAATAGACAGCCAGTCCACTCGCCAGATTCGTCAATATCTGCCTGATAGCCCCAAATATCATAATCGGGTCGCTTTTCGCTACGAAATTGGATACCAGAATTGTTATTTTCCAAGCGAAATTCAAGTTTCAGGATAAAGTCTTCGGGTTCTCCTCCTGTCCAATATAGGTAATGGGCGTTTTTACAAGGTTTTTCCTGAGTACTTTGGCTTGTGATGGCTCCATTTTCTACCCACCACCAGCCTGGTAAACCATCCCAGTCATTTAAGGTTTTCCCATCAAAAATAGATACAAATTCGTCTTTTTTATCATTAGCATACGACATGTAAGGGATATATATACAAAGGACAATAATAGAGAGTATAAGTCTAAAAACGTTATAGTTTCTCATATTTCGACTCCTGTTAGTAATTATGTAGGTAATTCGTAACCTTTTCTGCGTGGTCGGGACAGCATAGCATTCCCTTCCTTACAGTTTATGAATTTTTCTTTTTCGGGATTCCATTTTAAGACTTCGCCAACTTTGCCTAAATCACGGACAATATTCACTAAAATACAAATTGTATTACTACGGTGTCCTATTTCTACATCTGTATTACACATCTTGCGTGTTTTAACACATTGAACAAATTCTTCAAGATGGGGTTGTGTTTCTGGAACAGAGAGTTTTTCGGGTCTATCAGGTCTTTGTAAAATTTCTGGTGGGTCCGAAGATACTGCATCGCGGTTAATCTCAATACTACCGTTTTCTCCTACAAAGATACAGCCCAATCCAGGGCCTCGGTCTGAATCGTAATAGAGTTCTAATTCCACACCATTTTCATATCGCATCCGCACCTTGGCTCTTGGTCCTTGTATATCTTTTGTCATTGGATAGTAAGGGGCACCAGTTTCTTCTGGCTTAATTTCGCGTTGTTCAAACAAACCTGCTGGCTTATTTTCTACTTGTTCTTCTAAAATGACCTCTACAGGACCTGTAAGGTCTGTTCCTAATCCTCGCTGAATCTGGTCATAGGCATGTGCTCCCCAACCCGTAACACCAAACGAGACTCCGCCTCCATCATAATCCCACCATTTTGCCCAACCCCGATGTATTTGTTCGTGGTACGGACGGAATACAGCCTGATTTGTCCACAAATCCCACCACGGTTGATTTGTATATGGCGAATCTGGATACTGTGTATTTTCATCCCAGCGAAGTGGACTGACGAAATTAGCAGAGATAACTTTTTTCACTTTACCTATTGCACCATTTTTAACCAGGTCGCTTGCCCAGTTGTTTAGTGGGATGGAACGTTGTTGGGTTCCGACCTGTGTTACTCTTTTATGTTTTCGAGCCAACTTTACAAGTGCCCTTCCTTCTTCTACTGTAAGAGCCATCGGTTTCTCTATATATGTATCGATACCACGAATTAAAGCATGAGCACAAATCCATGCACGGGAATGGGTCGTAGTTGGTACAATGACCGCGTCCAATTTTTCTTTATCCAACATTTCTATTGGATGGGTATATGCATGCCATCCATTCTTCTCACCAACTGCCTTCATTGCGGAATCTAAACGAGGTTGAAAACAATCACATGCAGATATGATACGTGCTGTTGGAATTTGGAAAAGGGTCTTTATTAATTCATTAGACCGACCTCCGAGACCAATAACACCAATCGTTACTTGTTCCGAAGGAGGCGGTGTTCCTTGAGCACCTAAGACAGAGGATTTAATAATAAGTGGTGCTGATAGTGTACATTTTAAAAAAGTACGTCTGTTCATTTTTTGATTCCTTTCAAAAAATTATTAAGATTCCTTAAACCTTTATATTAAATTACAACTTTTAATAAGCAATTAACAAATTACAATGTTTTATTAACGAGACCTATAATGTGTTGAAATAGGACAGTTATTCCTGTGAAACTAATGTTTTATCCTCAAATTTTACAATAAACTTTCCATTGAATAGGGTTTCAGCCCATATCTTGATAATTTCTGGCTTAAACTGTTTTACAGGTTCTTCAGACTCTATCTGTTCAGAGGTATAAATATCAAAGATTATTGGGTTACGCATTAATCTCTCTTTTTTTATTTCAACTTTTAGTAAACACCAATCATCCTTAATTCTGTTTAATGTGATGTTACAATTTTTATCTTTAGTTATTGGTTTAATTTGAGGTGACGATGTCTTGCTAATTCGCAATAAGATGTTTACCCGTTGAAGATATTTCTTCGAAGGAGGTATGATTTCAAACCTAACACCTCCATAGATAACGTTGTTGGTTTTCTCATCTGTTATTGAAGACATAGAAACAATGACTTCATTTTTTGGTTCATATATAAATGGTTTTTTAGGGCTCATAGTTGTTTGGTCTGAGCCTCGGATTGCATAGACAAAGGTTTTGCCACCTCTATTAATAGGGTATTCGGGTGCTACAGCCATTGCAAATTCAGGTGACAAAATACGAACAAGTGGTGAAGGTCGGGTACCAAAACAAAACTGTGTATCAGTCGAAAAATTTCTCCCTTGAATGAAGATAAGATTACCTCCTTCCGCAGGAGCATTAGCAGGGTCTAAACGAGAAATGATGACCTTATTGGGTGCAAGGATAACCTGCACATCAGCCCCATCCCAGATATTATCCCCATCGCTATCTTCACAGGTTGGATCCGTCTCATCGGTGTCCCAAATACCATTATGGTTAAGGTCTTCCAGACCATCAGGAATGCCATCTCTGTCCGTATCGCATTTTAAAGGATGTGTTTCACCTATGTCGTACACACCGTTTTGATTTCGGTCTTCAAGTAAGTCTTCTAATCCATCGCCATCAACGTCAGCATAGTTCGTATCGGCTTGGGATAGCCACTGAAATAATTGTAATGCAAATACTCTATTCAAGGGGTTAACAAGGTTTTGGGTATTAATAGGTGTTCTTCCCGCTAAAATGGCTATTTTCCCATAGCCATAACTTCTGGTGAGAAATGCTACTTGTTTCATATTTTTTATATCATGATTTGTAGAAGGGAATATCGTTTTTGTTATAGGAATGCATTTGAGAGTACCACCACCAGTGATGGAAAAGTCTTTCCAGCATGAGGTAAGTATATCATTTGTTTCTACAGGGAATACACCATCGACCCGTTGCTTAGGATTGTAATAAGCATTTATACTCGATAGCCAATAATTAAAGAAGTGAGGGTCACCTTGAGGCCAATAATCGCCAAGAAGCAATACATTGCCTCCATCCGACACATAGTTTAACATATCCTTTATGGTAATAACGCCATTTGCAATTGCTATTGCCTCGATAACAGCGATTTGAAAATAGGGCAGTAAGTTTTGAATAGAAGGTTCTGACATCTCCTCATGCTCAAACTGGAACGGAAGTCCTGCCAATAAATCACCTAACGCTTTCAAGCCTCGTGGGTCTTTACTATCACGGAAAGAATCAGAAATGTTCTGTCCCCATATCCATAATACTTTACGGGGATTTGCAATTTTTTTATTCAAAACGACATGGAGATATTTCGTTGTTGGTTGTAAAACGTCATTATTTGCAGTTTCGCTTAATATAGGTTCAATACGAAGCCATGCTGATAGATCTTTCCAATCCTGATGATAAGGAATCACGGTAAGATATAAAATATCATTATTTAACCCATGTTCTTGGTACCAACTTAACCACTTTACTGGGTTACTTAAGAAAGACACAGACCAGGATATAGGGTTAGGGCTGTTTTCGTTTAGTAGGACTGCTCGAGTTTCTTTCCCTGCAAGACTTTCCTGAAATTGTATTTTTTCTATTGATATTTTGTTTTCATCGATGGGTGTTGGCAATTCTATGTTTGAGGGAAGAGGTAAAATATTAGAGACCCATCCTGAATTTATAGTAAGCCATTCTTTTATAGATAGGTCGGTAATGTCAAGATAATATAATTTTCCGCCACTGCCAATGATAAGCCTATTGTCAGATAACCATCCCAAATAGGTAACCTGTTTATCTAACTTCCCGACCCAAGATTTTTGGAATGGTTTGCCCATGAGTTCGATGCGGTTACCAAATGCGACACTAGCCATCTCTTTTTGGGGTTGAATACTCACAATCCAACCATATTCTACCCCACTAAACGAGTACTCCAACTCTTTATTCCAACCGTCAACGGGATTCCATCTTGCGAATGTTAAATAGCCAAACCCATCTTCAGGAGATTCGGTGCTAATCCAGAAACCTCCATTCGATACAAATATGTTGGATTTGTTAGTTGTCCCTGCTCCTAAAAGGGACATAGGTTCTGTGATACAAGACCATGATTTTGTATCTATTACATACACCTCACTTTTCTTGCCACTTTGTTCACTATCATCCCAAAATGAAAGCAACATCACTAAAAATTGATTTTCAAAGAAGGCGATGTCATATATCGAATATTCCTTTTGTAATTCATCCAATACTAAAGGGCGACTCATTTTCAGAAACGTGTCAACGATGCAAAATTGCGGAATTCCTAAGTATCCCGATTTCCCGACTATATACATCCCACTATCCCCTAAAGGACATATTTTATCTGGGGCGAAAGGTAATGGAATCTCGGAATCATAAGTTTGTATAAACTTGTCATCCTCTAAGTCGAATAAAAGAGCCCTACCAAGTGATATGTGTTCAGATTCTTTTCCCTCAAATACAATAAAATGTAACTGCTCTCCTTTCTTATAAGGATATACTTTAATAATCTGCCAATCAGGGTGAGTTAAAAAATATTTTATATCTCTGGTTATCCCATTTTCCAAATGTATATAGTAAAAACCATCATTATATTTATTTTGTAATAATCCACTCATGGATAATGTAAATAAAACATATTGATTTTGGTTTTCATTGGATAGAGGAAACATATCTAATACACTTTTGCCAGGTACAGTCATGAAGAATTGCGGATATAAAAGTTGCCCATTTCCCGACCGATATACTTCCTTGCATAAACGGACTGTCTCACCTGACACTGATTTTGTCTCAGTTAAAACGAGGATATCCTCTGCGTATAGTCCTACTGGTAAAGAGAAAAGTAGATATATTAAAATTAAAGCATTAAACAACTTCATACTATTGACCTATAAGATTTTTCTAAATATATACACTTTAATATAATAAAATAAAATACGTATGACAGAAAATCAACCTATTCAGCCAGATTGGAAGCAACTTAAAGAGTTATTAAAAGAATGTAGCAATTCCATGCCTAATAGTGCACCAGAGACAAACGTCACGTCACAATCTACCTCTAATATAACAGCAGGAACTATTTCTGAACATGAAGATAAGGGGGTATTTGATGAAGAGAAGAAAACAATGGAAGCCATTATCGAAGAACAAAGGCGAATAATCCAATTGCAAAATGAAAAAATACGGGAATTAGAAGAAAAATTAAATCTGCTACAAACAGACTGCACTTCACATGATGGCAATATACAGAGAGAAAGTGTTATGTCTGATGCGGATGAAATGTCAATACCCTCCATTTCAGAATTACAACTGCAAATTCAAAAGCTACGCAACCAGATTCTGCTAATGAAAAGCAAACCAAAATAAAACATATAACATAAGGATAGACCTCCATTTATCTTGGTTGTAATGTATAACCTTTTACATGACGGGCTCCTAAAATAGAAACGTCATTAAGGGTAAAATGAATACAGATTCCACCATGATAGTCTGTCCGCCAATAAGGGACGTGATATTGTTCTAACAATTCCTTTATTTCAGCTCGCATCCCAAAATTTCGATGAAATCCATTGCAAGAAATCACCACTGCCTGCGGTTTTACCATCTCAAGAAAGTCCCTATTTAAAGAGTTTTTCAGACCATGATGCGGTAATTTTAAAATGTGTGCTGAAAATTTATCTGGTTGCAATTCCTTTTTAGCAATCTCTGCTGGAAAATCGCCTGTCAATAAAGTTGTAAAATTATCATAGCAAAACTTCACAACGACGGAATTGTAATTTGTCTCTATATAAGCGACTTTACCAGCATAAAGGACATCGAGCCAACCTTTTTTAAGATATATCCGCTTGCCTGCTTCTAATTTTAAAATTGAGCATTTAATCATTTTAATTCTTTCCAGTAGTTCCATACCTAATGGATTTGTTTCAAAACCTTCACCATAAAGGAAATTATCAACTTGATAGGTTTCAATAATAGGTATTAACCCACCAATATGGTCTTCATCTGCATGTGACGCAATAACATAATCAAGTTTACGAATCCCTTGGGCATGGAGAAATGGAACAACTATCGCCCGTCCCTTATCTTCTGTTCCACTATCAAAAAGTAGATGTTCACCCTCAGGTGTTGTAATTACAATAGCATCTCCATGTCCAACATCAAGCAGATGAACAAAGCCTCCTTTGTTTAAGTATAGCCCACTCCACGTGAACCATAGGATAACACACGAAGATAAAAGAAAAAGCAGGTCTCTCCTTTTGAAAGTCCTTAAATATCGATATAAGAAATAGGAGGTGACAAAGTATACTAAAACACCTATATATGTTGGATGAGACAAATAAATGATCGTTTGCGAAACCGAACTGCCAAAGGAGCATATCCATTGTATTAATAACAGGGAGAGGGAACTGGAATAGAAAAAGAGGTAAGGAATACCAGGAAGAAAAATGGTAATAACTCCTCCTACACTTGATATAAGATAAATACCAACAAGAGGTACAACTAAAAGATTAATTAATGGAGAGAGAAAATTTACTTGTGTATTGAATTTCATCAGTAGTGGAAGTAGAAGAATTTGTGCAGATATAACAACTGTCACATAGGACCTAAGTGTCCATGGTAAAAATCTAAACAACTTGGATATCGGCTTATCAAATAATATAATAGATGCTACTGCCATAAATGACATCTGTGTTCCTACGTCGCGAATGCAATCAGGATTAAATGTAAACAAAAGAAGGGCTGTGAGGGAAAGAGAGGATAGAATATCTCCCTCCCGTTTACAAATAACATATATCTCGTAAATGCTCAACATTAACAAAGCCCTTAATGACGAACCATGCGCCCCACTCATTATGGTGTATAAAAAGCAAACTATCAGGGCAAAGATGCCTGCACCTTTCTCCTTAAATGGAACGATTATCTGCCATAACTTGCGAATGCACCAATACAAAAGTCCAATATGTAATCCAGAAATAGCAAGGATGTGTATTGTTCCTGTTCTAACAAACTGCTGTTTTTCTTCAAAACTTAAACCACTTCGGTCGCCTAACCAGATAGCATGGGCTATATCTACCGTAGATGATGGAGAATATTTTATAAACCGCCCATAAAGGTATTGTTGAAGTTTAGAAATCCAGAAGAGAGGAGAGATGTGGTATTCATGCAGAATTTTAAGTTGTTTTCCCGATGTCTGAATTTTTGAGAAAACCATCTGTGAATGTAGATAATCCTCATAGTTGTATAGGGAGAGATTGTTAGGACTTAAATAGATATTAGGTTTTCCAACCACTCTAAGTTTTGTATGAACATATATAGGATGTGTAATATTCTTACAGTCAACCGACATCTTACCCTTCATATCTGTCCATGTGCCACGGCTATTTTTAACACGGAGAACTTGCAATATAAATCGAAGCTCAGGAGAGTCAGCATTAAAAGGTTCATTCTTAACCACATATCCTTCCACTTCAACGCGAGTATTGACCGGGTTTTGTTTTAACCACTGAAACAAGGCATCCCCCTCTTTCGGGAAAGGATTAGAAAGGTATGTAATAGAACCCACTGAGAAGAAAAGAATAAATATCCAAATCTCATCATAGGATTGAAATCTATGTTTTCCAAAACATAAAAACAGGCTGAGAATAAAAGTTAAAACACAGATATACCAGTTAATCCACTGGAATTCAGCGAGGATAAAGCCAGTAACAAACCCTCCGCATGCAACAACTAAATGCCTGTTGATTAACATTTTATATACTATTATTTAGCCTGTATTGATTGTTCTTATCATTTTTATAGTACTTGCCTACTAAACAACAGTTTCTAATTTTTTATATTGTTATTTCCCTTCAGCAATTTGTTTTTCTGCATTTGCTAAGACCTCTTCAAGTCGAATAGGTTTCCCTCCCTGACGTTTGCTTTCATCCGCAGATTCCATAAATAAAAACATTTCGATACTTTCTTCTGGGTCTACTGGCGGTACACCAGTTCTAAAAAATTTAACAATTTCTTCAGCCAACGGTGAAAAATCACTATCCTCCTCTTGGCGTGCAGTTCCCTTCTCTCCAAAAGCAATAACTTGATGAGGTAAATCTCCCTTCCGCAATCCAACCAAAACTCCAACACGTCCATCCTTCCAAACACCTGTAACTACATCCGTATCAGCTGTGCTGACCCGTGTTACCGTTTCGCAACCTCTACCTAACACTGTATAAAGAGCCTCTGTCGGATGTATCCCATACCAGAACAAATCAGGATGGTGAGGCTCCAAATGACACGGGCCATAGGAGATGGCCGTATGTATTGGACCAATATCTTGCTTTAACATCTGTGTCAAGCCCTTATAAAAACGATAAGAAGAACTGGTAAACCAAGGGACATTATGTTCTTTAGCCAACTTCGCAATTTTAATGGCGTCTGTTAACGAACCTGCAAGTGGTTTATCAATGAAAACCCGTTTTTTGGCTTCGAATATAGGTTTTACTTGTTCAAGGTGCACACGCCCATCTACACTGGTAAGCATCACAGCATCAACCCGTGAACATAATTCCTCGATAGAATTTACAATCTCAACACCAAACTCTTTCTTTAATCGCTCCGTAAAACCAGCAACACGTGAAGAACTGGCTTCAAGGTCTGGACTACCTCCAGGATACCCAAGAATAATTCGTGCACCAGGAACACGTTTAGGATTGTTCATATCATTATATATCTGTGCAAAGGTGATAACATGTGAGGTATCTAACCCAACCAAACCAATGTTAAGTTCTTTGTCAGTCTCTTGTAACGGTGGAGCCTGTGAAGTATCTTGTGCCTGTCCACAGAATGACATTGATAATACAATCAAACAAGCCACGAAAAACAAGTGAAAACCTAAACTTTGCATTGTCTTATTCCTTATCTTGCAAATTGAATTTATATTTGACCCTATCTTTTATAGTGTAGTTTAATTTTCCTACAATCTCCTAATCAAATCAATCTCTACTTCCCCTTTCCTAACTACAGATTTACAATACCTTTTAACTACAAAACAATAGCAAATGTGAAATAATGTAACATCAAAATAAATATCGAGAGAGTACATAAGGCAATTAATATGCAGATAAGGTATAAATGGCTATTATGTATATGACATAGTCTGGGCAGTCGTCACCTTAACAAGGATATGAATAACAATTTAGTAAACGTATGTATTCGTCCGTTGAATATTGAAAATATCTACAGAACTTTAAAACGTTAACTTAAACACCCAGGCGTGTTGGCAGGGAATTTGTACTGGTGAAACACATGGGGTTGTTATTATCCATTCACCATTATCGTCCTCTACAGGAATCGTTATATCGGTGCCTAATAGGGTAACTTTTGGTGAGGTCTGGAATTCGTTAGATTTCGGGATAGCCCATTTATCGGGAGGCCATTTCAAAGCAATAGCATATATGGTGTTCCCCTTGCGGGTGAAACGGAAATTCTCCATCTTTGGGGCATCTTTCCATACGTCCGTTCCATAAATAGAATCGCCATTGACTTCTAACCATTTGCCCATTTCTAATAATCGTTCCTGCATTATCTCTGGTATGCGTCCATCTGCGGATGGACCTATGTCCAGTAGCAGGTTACCCCCTCGCGAGACATTGTCTATCAGCAGGTGAAGCAATTCCGTTGTGCTACGGTAACAATCCGCATCCTCATTTCTATTTAGACCAAACGATTTGCCCATACCCTGACATTCTTCAAATCTACCTTGTTTAATTAGATGTCCATCAGGAATATTCCCGTACTCGGGTGTTGCGAAGCCCCCATGAATATTTCTACATTCCTTACCCCAGCGGTCATTTATTGCAATATCTTTTGGTGCGGGCGATTCATTAAATAGCCATGCTAAAAATTCCGTGCTACGCCAGACGGAACTTGGATGATCCCATTCACCATCTGGCCAAAATACATCTGGCTTATATCGAACAATCAAATCCTTCATCTGTGGTAACATGTATTCATCTACATATGTATTCACATCAGTGTTATAAAGTGGATTAAACCATTCATACATACAGTAGTAAAACCCCATTTTCAAACCCATTTTCCTGACAGCAGTTATCAAATCCCCTGCCAAATCCCGATGTGGACCTATATCTACAGAATTCCAATTCCAACTATGCGGTGCTTGCCAGAGACAGAAACCTTCAACATGTTTTGAAGTTAGAACAACATATTTTGCTCCTGAGCGTTTAAATATATCTGCCCATTGGTCTGGGTCGAATAACTCTGCTTTAAACATCGGTGCAAAATCCTGATATTTGAACGTCTCACCATATTTCTCTTTATGGAATTTCCATGTCTCGCTATTTTTATCTTCCATATAGTACCAGTACCATTCCGCATATTGGTCTCTTGGTCCCCATGACGGAACAGAATACACGCCCCAATGGATAAAAATGCCGAACTTTGCGTCTTCGAACCATTGTGGATTGGGTCTTTGGTCTAATGACTCCCAGGTCGGCTCATACCCCACTCCAATACCTACCAGAAGCAACATGGATAATAAATTCATAAATGTTCCTTTCTTTTATACAGTAAGTCATAACATGTACAAAATGAGCCATTGAAATTAGTGTAGCATAAACATTTGTCTGATTGTATCTCTGATTGCTGAGTGAAAATGGTTTTAAATTGACTTCGGTTGTTTTTACTTTTTAGCAGAACGAGGGACAACAAGAACAGGACATTCAGCACGGCGTACGACTCGTTCGGTAACGCTTCCAAAGAAAGGCCGTTCCCATGTGCTGTGTCCTCTACGCCCCATAACAATCATGTCTACTTTTCTTTCATTTGCAAATTCCAATATGGTTTGATAGTCCCTTCCGATTCGAATCTCAACCAACACAGCGACCTCAGGAGGTATTTTAGATAAGTAGGTTTGAGCAATCCGATTGTCAATATCTTGTCTGGCTTTTTCATCGAGATTTTCAACCTCATAAATATATGTTTTCCAAAACTGTGCTTCCGGTTCCGGAATTACATGTAAGATAGTCAGAATGGATTGGGGTCGTCGTAAAACCAAATCTAAAGCATAATCAAAAGCAATATCTGCGTTTTCAGAAAAATCTGTACAGAAAAGCACATGGAATAACGAGTTCTCTTTACTCATATCTGCATCCTCATAAAAGGTTGGTTAAACTGTTGATAACCAGTTTGGAAAAAATAAAATGAGATTTGGGATAAATAAGAAAAGTATACTCACAATAACAAGTATCCATAAAAATGGAATCGAACCACGGAACACAGTAGATAAAGGCAAATCTCGTTCCATCCCACTAACTACATAGACATTAATACCCACAGGTGGTGAGATTACTCCGATTTGAGTTAATAATACAATCATTACCCCAAACCAAATAGGGTCATATCCTAATTGCTGTATAACTGGGTAAAAGATAGGAATAGTCAAAAGAATGAGAGCCAACGCATCAATAAAGCAACCTCCTACCATATAGAAAATGAGTACAAGTAAACAAATTCCCCAGTTGGGCAAAGGTAATCCAATCAGTCCATTTGCAATGGTCATAGGTAAACGAGTAATAGCGAAGAAACGTCCTAAAATCACCGCACCTGTAACAATAATAAGAATCATGCACGATGTTCTAATTGTTTCCATCAGTGCTCGCACAAACCCGTTCCATGTAATTTGCCGTAATATTATTGAAAGGAGTATCGTTCCTCCAGCACCGATGCCTGCCCCTTCAGTTGGAGTGAAAAATCCCAAAAAGATACCCACCATTACTATTAGAAAGAGGATAAGTGTCTCTATAACTCCTCCTAACGAAATAAGTTTTTCTCGCAATCCCGTTTTAGGACCTGCAGGACCTAAGTCTGGATTTTTAAGGCAACGGATATAAATACTTATACAAAACAGTAAAGCAACAAAAACACCAGGGAAAATGCCCGCTATAAAAAGTTTACCTATGGATTGTTGAGTAAGAATTCCATAAACGATGAATACAACACTGGGGGGAATCATCATCCCTAATCCACCAGCAGAAGCAACCGTTCCACTGGCTAATGCATCATTGTATTTATACCTCCGCATTTCAGGTAAAGCAACTGCAGACATTGTCGCAGCAGTGGCAGGACCTGACCCACAAATAGTCCCGAAGAGAGCACATGCGACAACCGTAGCCATAGCTAAACCACCTGGAAGAGAACCAATCCACTGATAAGCAGAACGAAATAATCGTTTGCTAATACCTGAATGAAATGCAACTTGCCCCATCAGAACGAAGAGCGGTATTACTACGAGGCTGGTCGATGAAAATGTGTCAATTAAATCACTCGCGAGCATAGTAAACGCAGCATTTTTACTGGTTACCCATGCAAACCCTGCCAATCCAATACCCATCATTGAAAAAGCCACAGGCATACTTGCCATGAGTAATAATAACAAGAGAGCAATTCCGACAATCCCGTAACCTGTTAGACTCATGGCTTAATCAATTCCTTCCCAGGTTGAAGGATATGATAGATTTTTACAAGTGAGGTCACTCCAAAGGAAAGGGCTAACCAGAAGGGAACCCAGAATATAGGTAATTGTACTGTTGCGGTAACTTCTCCAGAAGCGTATAAAGAAAATCCATGCTTAATCAATACTGCAATTACAGAAATGAATAAGATAAGCATCAACAAACGGGAAATAGTATCTATAAATACCCTCCATTTTTTCCCAACTCGTCTGAAAAAAAACTCAATAGCAATATGGCCTTTGACAGCAGTCGTGTAGGGCAATGCACCACCTAAAACAACAGTCGATAATAAACGGACAAAATCAAAACTTCCTGTAATCCCCTTCCCGAAGATTCTGCCAACTACATCAATAACAACTACCGCTACAATAAACAGCAATGCACATGCAGAAATAGCCCCCATCCCGTAAACAATAAAACGTACCCCTTTACCATATCCTTCAACAAAACGAGTCCATTTCATCTTCAAAAAAATATATAACCTCTATTGGCTGAGTTCCTGAATCCTTTTCTGTGTGTCACTTAATATCTCTGCACGTGGTAATCCATCATTAACTGAGACATAATCCTGAATCACAGGTTGTATTGCATTTTTCCAACGTTCTTGTTCTTCGGGGGATAATGAGATAATTTCTTTGCCCATTCCTTCAATATATTTTCGTGCATTATCATCATCAGTATCCCATCCTTCGCCATGTTTATCTACCCATTCTTCACTAACTTTCTGTATTATTTCCCTAATATTAGGAGGCAGTGCTTCCCATTTATTCTTGTTCATGACCACAAACATGGCTGTTGTATAACCGATGCACTGGCTATTTGTCACCGCCTGGATAACTTCCCCTTGTTTCCAGCCTTGGAGTGTTTCCATAGGGCAGAAGGTCGCATCTACCACACCTTTTTGAAGGGCTTCGTATGTTTCAGGTTGACTCATTCCAATAGGTTGACCACCCAATTTCTCAACTATTTTTGTGCATAAACCTGTGGCTCGGATTTTAAGTCCGTTCAAATCTTCCAAGGTACGGACAGGCTTCTTACTGGCTAATATCCCTGGTCCATGAGCGTGAACATAAAGCACCTGCACGTTGCTTAGCTCAGCTGGTTGATATTTCTTAACAATGTCCATCGCTACTCGTGTAGCTACCTTTCCACTTGGATAACCCAAGGGTAAATCTAAAACTTCTAATAATGGAAACCTACCACGTGTATATGCAAAGCAACTCATACCAAGGTCTGAAACACCATTAACCACACCTTCATAGCACTGGTCTGCCTTAGTTAGAGAACCTCCAGGATACATTATAATCTTGACTTTGCCATTTGTCCTTTTCTCAACTTCTTTTGCCCAACTTTCTGCAAGTTTGTATTGGGTATGGGTTGCAGGGAAAAACACACTATACGTTAGTTCAATTGGTTTTTCCGCTTTAGCAGGAGATGCGGAAGGAGTAGAGCCTGTCTTTTCAGAACCCCCACAACCAGTTAAAATGCACATACCAATAATGGCAATACAAGTAAGTAATAAACATGCTCCTTGTGTCTTTTTCATATACTTCACCCTCTTAATTAAATGTTTTTGTTCTTTAATAATAATTTGTTCCCTTTATTCCTTGCAACTTATAAAAAAATGTATGCTCTATTACGTTAAAACATAATTAATCATTGAGCTGAAGTTTATAATATTTGCCAATCTTTGCTATAAAAATTTTACCCTTATAATTAAGTGTAATCGTTTCTCTTTGTTGGCTAAATTCGGATAATATCCAGTCTCCTGCAATTCGTTCACCTAAATTGGCAAATTTCTCAGATACGTTGCTATCCGAAGTGCGGATAGAAATTCTAAATTTTGGGGAGTTACTGTTCTCACCGCTCCCGTTTGTTACTTGTGCAAACCCGTGGAAAAAAACTAACAGTTCGCCTGATGACAACCGCATATTTGACGCCTCTGTATCAGAGAGTTCTTCAAAGATAGACCCTTCTACTTTAGATATATTTGTCTCTTGAGTCTCTACCAATGAGTCCACTGCTTGATTTTCTTTTTTTATCTCTACTTGATTGGCATCCACAGGTTTATCTTGTGAAGTATCTTTTTTTTGTTCCGGCAAAACAAGACGTATTTGTTTCGGTTGATAAATTGGGCCTTCGCCAAGCAATTTTACAATATATGTTCCAGATGGGAGCTGATAGTATAGGAAGGCTTCTCTTTTTGGTGGAACCTTTCCATCTGCTTGGTTAAACACTTTTTCAAAAGCCAATCTCTCCTTCCCTCCAATTTTTGCTTCATATGGGAAATATTCCTTTTTCTCATCTGTTTCTGAATAGACCTTAACGAAAACAGGTGCAGGAACTTGAGCTAAATCATTTCCAATCCATACGGAGCGTAGCCCTTTATTGTAAAGAGATATCTCGACCTGATATGCATCTAAATTGGATACATAGTTCATCCGACCTGCTGCGCCGAGAATCACATTCCCCTGAGCAACTCCAAAAAAGTCCGATAAGATAAGGAAAACAAATAAAACATTGAGGATAGTAGAACAAAGAGGTATCCACTTCATGCCCTGCTCTTTATAAACTGAAAGCCAGGAAGCAACACCGATTAGGAATAAAACAACATAGACAGAAACGATGCTCAGAGAGAAGAGTCCATTTGAAGAGACCCGAAGTTGCCCACCTAATGGGGTAAGGCTATACCATGTAAGATTAATATAGATTGTATATCCGACTACGTAAATTACCCATAAAAGATTTAACGCTATTCCACGCCATCTTCGGTAAGGAATAGACCCAGCAATTGCTAAAAGAATAGCTGACAAGAATAGACCTACGACCATTAGAATTAAGACTTTGGAGGAGACCAACCCCTGACTGCTTGTCATTGGAATCATGATTAACATAATTATAAGGGTAGAACAGAACCATGCAATCCATGAATCCCTCCCAATTTCTATAGCCCCTCGACTCGGACCGATACGTGCCACAAATGTGCCTTGTAAGGATGGAATATCTACCTGAGAATTAGCACTAATAGCACGCCGTGCTGTATCACGTGTTTTGCTAAGGTCCAAGCGTGCCTGGAAAAGGCTTTCTTCTATATGTCGAGCAGTTTGGGCATCTATAATCTTTGCTTCTTTTTGCTTCTGAATTCGGTCAATATTTTTTTCAATTGACTCGAGGTCTAAGTCACAATCCAGTGCTAATTGGTCAAGTCGCTCACGGTAAAAAGAAATGGCACTGTGGGCAATTTTCAATTTTGCTTCATATTCCGCAATACCTTTTCGGGCAACATCGTTGTTCACCTTCCCTGCTTCAACGACCTTTTTCCATTCAATGAAACGACGTTCTAACTCCTCCCGAGAAGAGATGGATTTTTGCAAGCCTTCTATTAGAATAGAAAGAACCGACGTATTATTTTCTTCTTCACTTAATGGAAATACAATATCTGGAACTCTATCTGACAATTTTGTCAAATCTACATCAACATATCCACCTGCCAATTCAGGACTAACTGTAGATAGCCAACCTTCAAGATTTTTTCGTCTCCTGAATAACCGTTCCCTTCTAATTCTTAATGGAACTATGCGTCTCCAATAATGATTAAAATCAATACTACCTGTTCGATATGAGACAACCAATTCGCCAATTTCATCTTCAATTTGTTTCAGTTGTTCTAAAGTTTCAGAACGGCGAATTTTTATCTTTTCATCTAAATCTGCACGCATTCTCCGAATTTTTGAAAGATAGCCAAGTAAGTCTGGTTTAGTCTCTTTCCCTACAGGCTTCTTTTGCCGTAACATATGAAGATTCTTCTGGGCTTTATATTCCGCAGAAATTAATATTTGTAAAAATTCAAGTGATTCAAGAGGAAGAATATCATGACTAACATAGTCAGAATCAGATGAGCCTTTATCGTGGAAAGGAGAGGAGTCTCCCAATACCTCTGATTTATCCTTCGTTGATTTTCTGCGGAGGAATTCTGGGTGGTCTTTTAAGTAAATTTCGGTAATACCTTCTGGTAATTCATCCCTATGCGGGATACGTATTTTCTGTCGGCAGGCAACACAGCGACCCGGTCTCCCATACATATCCGGTTGAACCCGCATCTTCTGGCCACAGATACAGTATATTCTTAATTCCATATCTTTCGGTTCTGGCATCCTATTCCACCATTCTTATATTCATTTTATTATTATTATGATTTTATTTGTTCCCAAATTTCAATGTAAATAATATGTCAATAATAAATAACATTATTACATATTAGAGTTTATATTTAAAATTTATCCCTTCTTTTTTTATTCCCTCATTTTCTTGAAAGCCAAAGCAGAGTTTCAAAGTGAGGAGTATGTGGGAAAAAATCATATGCATTTCCATCCTTATATTGGTAATATTCAAGAAGATATGGTAATTCCCGAATAAGGGCTTTGGGATTGCACGAGACATAGATTATATCTTTTGGTCTCCATTGGGTTAATTTTTTTATAACTCCTAACGTTAGTCCTTCGCGAGGTGGGTCGACAATAACCAGTGTACTTGATGATGACTTATAGAATTTAGGTGATTGTTCACTTAGAAAACGACGAACTTTTTGGAGATAGAACTCTACATTAACCACGTTGTTTAATTCCGCATTTATTTTCCCATCCTCAATGGAAGATGGCACACAATCAACAGAAAATACTTTACTTGCAAGATGTGATAATATTATCCCGATAGTACCCATACCTCCATACAGGTCAAAAATATATTCGGGGGTTATTTCACGGGTCCATTGGTAGATTCGCAAAAACATCTTTTCGGCTGATAATGTATTCGCTTGAAAAAAACTGGCAGGAGAGATACGGAAGGTGAACGTCATATCTGTGTTTTCATGGTTAAGCACTATCCTCTCATGGATAACTTCTTGCCCATGTATAAGGTGCCACTCTTGGGCTTGTGATACTTCCGCAGTGCGGGTATAAAGTCCCCCATAAATACTTTGGCAGGGAACGTTTTTGTTTAATTGTTCGATTAGAGATTCCCAATTCAGATTTAATTCACGGGTAACAATTCCAACCATTCGTTCTGAGGTGCGTCTCGATTGACGAATGAGAAGAGCATGCAAGATGCCTTCTTTTGTTCGGCGGTCATAAGCCTCACACCGATTTTCCTCTCGCCATTGGTGTATCGCTTTCAACAAATCAGGAACACTACAAGGTCCTATAAGACAATCCTCCATTGGAAACGTATCATACCATCTCCGAAATCTCTTAAAGCCAAGAACAGTCCGACGTTTTATCTCCGCTGGAGGTGGCGTCTCAAAGTGCTCCCGAGAAAATACGGGGTCAATTTTATTTCGGTAGTGCCAAATCTCTGACGATGGCTCTATTGGAATGGCAGATGGAATATAGTCCGCAAACAAATTTTTTAAGTACATTTCCTTATTTTTCAATTGTTCTTTATAAGGAACATTTTGAAATGCACAACCACCACATATTCCAAAATGGGGACATCGTATTTCCACTTTATTGTTCTGCATAGTGAGCCTAATATTTATAGTGTTTGTTTTTGGAATATACAAACAAGTGAAAGACCTATTGGTAATGAACATTTTTGAATCCATTTATTTTCTAAGGATACAAGCACTTTTAATGGAACCTCTACCATGCGAGGCACTGGTGGAAACCCTTGATAGGTCTGTAAAGGATTAAAAACATCAATGATTTTTCGTAAAATGGCAAAAGGAATACCTGGAATATTCCAAAAACTCAGCTTCTTTATGTGGAAGTGTGCCTGATGGGCAAGAGTCTTTAATTGCTTTTTTGTGTATCTACGGAAATGATGATTCCAACGGTCCCATGATGAGAATAAACATGGAAATGCTGGAACAGTCATGATTAAAAATCCTTTATTTCTCAATACCCGTTTACATTCATTGATTGCTAACTGATGATTATAAATATGTTCTAAAACATCGGTCATTATAATCATATCTATTGACTCAGCCTGTAGAGGGATACCTTCACCAGAATGGCTTACAAACGTTTTAAGTATACCCAACTCTTTAGTAAACTTTACTGCGGATGGTTCAAAATCGGTGCTGACAACTTGATACCCCGACTGTTGAAGCTCATAAGACAATTTGCCACCGCCACAGCCAACCTCCAACACAGTACCAGGAGGTGGTAAAACTTTATTTGCAAGGTGGAGAATTAACTCCCGTTTTAAGATGAACCACCAATAATCTTTTTCAGTCTCATGATGAATACTTATCCATTGGTTACTTTCTATGTCTTCATTAGATATTCTGTTCGTTGGCGTGGTGTTCACATCACTTACCCAAGTTATTTATCTAAAGGCAAGGGCGTGTCAGAGAAATTATCCATTACACGATTCTCTCTTAACCGTATCAATGTTTCGACTGCCTGTGTTAGCGGGACAGTAATTTGCTCCTTTACTGCATAACGACGCCAAGTAATCATTTGATTTTGCCGTTCCCGCTCTCCGAGCACCCAAATATTCGGAATTTTACGTACCACAGCATTTCGTATCTTCTTGTTGAATGTTTCTGGACTGTCATCAATCTCTATACGGAACAATTTATTTTGTAACTCTGTTTTTATTGATACAGCATAATCAAGTAATACTGGATTTACTGGAACCATCATAATTTGGATAGGAGCCAACCATGTCGGAAAAGCACCACCATAAAATTCGATAAGGAACGAAATAATACGTTCATGAGTGCTTAATGGAGCACGATGCACGATGAAAGGTCTCTTCGGCTGTCCATCTCGGTCAATATAAGTAAGTCCAAACCGTTCCGCCATTACAAAATCCAATTGGCAGGTAGAAACTGTTTCTTCCCGACCTAAAAGGTTTCTTACCTGCACATCTACCTTAGGACCGTAGAACGCCGCTTCACCTTTTTCCTCTTCATATTGAATTCCCAGATTGTTTAATACTTGCCGTACCATATCTTCACTCTTATTCCACAACTCTTCATCCGCAACAAATTTATCGCTATTGGGGTCATGAAGAGAAAGACGAACTCGGAAATTCCCTAATCGTAAGTGCTCATAATAACGGCTATACATCTGCATCACGGACACAAATTCACTCTCCACCTGTTCAGGGGCACAATAAATATGGGCATCATTCATGCACATAGCACGCACTCGTAACAACCCCGAAAGGGAACCATGTTTCTCATAGCGGAAAACATTCCCATACTCCGCAAGTCGTAACGGCAAATCACGATAACTACGAATACGGGACGCATAAATTTTATGATGGTGTGGACAATTCATAGGACGAAGATAGTATTGGTCATTCTCATCCAGAGTCATCGGGGGATACATGCTCTCCGAATAATATGGTAGATGGCCTGAACGGTAATATAATTCCGCACGGGTAATACATGGAGTCGATACTCTTAAATACCCTTCCTTGAATTCCTCCTCTTTTGCCCATTTCTCTAATTCCTCACGGATAACTGTACCATTTGGCATCCAGAGAGGTAGCCCAACACCTACTTCCGAATCTTGTATAAATAAATCCAGCTCTTCCCCTAATTTGCGATGGTCTCGCTCCATAGCCAACTGGCGAAGATGTAAAAATTGTTCCAATTCCGCTTTATTAAGAAATGCAAATCCATAAATACGGGTGAGCATCGGATTTCTTTCATCACCACGCCAATAACTCCCAGAGATGCGGTCTAACTTAAACCCATCTTTGGGCAGTTCCCCAGTATGGTTCACGTGTGGTCCTTCACACATATCAACAAAAGGACCATGCCGATAAAACGAAAGCCCTTTTGAGTCAATTTCACCTTTTTCTGCCAATTCTTTTGCATATTCAACTTTGTAACTCTGCCCCATCTTTTCAAGGAATTCTACCGCTTCTTCAAGTTTCATAAAGGTTTGAGTAAAAGGGTGCTTCTCTTTAATAATTCGGCGCATCCGTTCTTCAAGTTCTGGCATGTCTGATTCACCTATTGGATTCCCATTAAAATCAAAGTCATAATAAAAACCATTCTCAACTGGCGGTCCAAACGCCAATTTTGCATCTGGTCGCAATTCCAGAACCGCTTGGGCTAATACATGTGCCAACGAATGACGAATTTTATAAAGTTGATTTTCTGAGGCTAATGAACTATCTTCACAATTTTCTTGTTTATTCATAGTAAAAAAATCCCTATCTATATTTTGTATGTTTCTCTTGATTATCAGATTAACCTATATTTTACTCCAAAATAGAGATGATGGGCAAGGTATGCCCTTAATATCTTATTGGTTTGAATATAAATGGAATATAGTATCTATAACTTTTGGAATAATAGCATCTTCCATTTTGAAAATATAGACATTCGGACCTAAAGGTTTCCAGACATTCGGATTGGTAGTGCGGAATAGTACAAGCGTATTCACACCTACAGCCCCCGCAATATGGGAAATACCACTATCATTCCCTATAAAAACGCTTCCACCGCCAATATACTCAGTCAACCTTACTAAATTCGATTCTTTATATATCTGGACATTTTTTGGGACCTCTAATGTTTCCTCCGCAGGACCTAAACACCAGCACACTGGGAGACCTTTACATTGAAGCCTATCTGTTAATTCCTCAAAAAATGCACAAGGCATGTTCTTCTTAGGACTTCCACTCCCTGGATGGATAATAATATTCCCGTGATATCCGCCTGGCTTAATTGGTAGAACAAACTCTGTTATGGATGGACAACCTAAACAATGTAAATAATAATCAACTGCATGTAATGACCAGTCCTCAGGTGGAGTTCCACCAAAAGCATATACATGGGCTATCCCTATATCTTTCACTTTATTCACCAGAACATCCGCATTTCGTAAAAAAAGGAAAACGACATCAAAATTTGCCAAGAACGTTCTTAACCTCTCAGATGGTGAAGAAAAAAGTGATGTAAAATCAATATCCTCAGGTGAAAATGTTTTCTTCACCCAACCGACTTTTTCCAGAAGGGACATTCGTTCAGGATAACCTACAACGAAAACGTCTCCCTTTTTAGAAAGCTCTTTAAGGGCAGGGGAAAACAATATCGTATCACCTATTGCTCCAAAAAAAACGACTAATTGGTTCATATACATCTTTACTTAATAAAATATTTATTTATGTAATAAAACCGTGATAAGATATTATAAAAAAATTTTTCAAAAATAATGGATATTTGTGAGGTTGTTGGTATGGAAAATTTTTTTAATATTGAGGTTGAGGTAGAAGACAGTGAACGAAAAGTGTACTTAGAAAAGCTATGCAATCTATTTATGCAAAAAGGCTTCATTATAGAGCGGGAGTCTGAAAATGACATAGAATTATCACGACCATTGTCAGGTTCAAGCAAGGATGAAACCATTATGTATCCATGGATAGATAAAGTTTGCATTCAAGGAACCAGCAGTGGATTTGTTGTCAATTGTTCAGTGAAAAATTACCGATTAGTCCGATATCTTACCATCTATGCTTTACCAGTTGTGGATGTTATCATAATTGTAATTTTGTTCTCCGTTGTCAAAGAACATAAAATGCTTTTTCCCTTTATTTTCATTCTGATTTTCTCCTACTTTTTCATTAACTTTATCTTTAATATGCAGTTTAAAAACATGATAAATTCATTAGCAAAAGAAATCCAAAATCTATCTTAAAATACGTTTAATAGAAAACAATGAGGAAAATATGGACGAGTTTTGTGCAAAAATAATAAATATATTTAAAGAAATTCATCCCTTAGACAGAGTACCACGGGCAGGCTTTCTATTACGTGGCGTTCCCGTTCCAGAGTCAGTTTCCGCTCATAGTCATTTTTTGTCATTACTGGCATTGCTTGTTTTAGAGCAATTCCCCGATCAGTGGGACGGATATAAGGTTTTAACGTTGGCTATTATTCATGATTTAGCAGAATCAAAAATGATGGATATGCCGATGCCTGTAACTCAGAAATACTTTTCAAAGGAAAAGTTACAAGCAGAACAGGCTGTCTTTGATAAGTTAATGGAAGGACTTTCTACAAAATATTCTGATTTGCATCGTGAATTTCATGAAGTATCATCGCCAGAGGCGAAGTTAGTACGGGGACTGGACAAAGTCCAGATGATGCTGAAAGTATTGAATTATGAAAGGGAACATCAAGGAGATTTAAGGGAATTTTGGGAAAATCCCAAAAATTTCTGTGATTATGGAATAGAAATAACCCGAAAACTTTTTCATGCAATATGCGAATATGCAGGAAGAACATTACCACTAAACATTCCAGAGAACATGTGATTCATTACTCATATCCTATTTTTAGTTGCTATATCGAATCACAATGTTTTTGAAAACCACCGTCTAAGACCCATACGAGAAAGGTAGATAGGAATGACCTGTAATTGAGGGTCAAGTTCGAATAATGCCTTCTTAAAATTACGTTTGTTTTTGTTATGCTCATCAAAAAGGAGTGTTAAAGAACCACCTTCTCCGCCAGCCCCATTAACCTTCCAACCTATAGCGCCATGCTGTTTTGCAAGTTCAATAACATGCTTTGCAGTAGTAGAAACTAATGCAGGATGTAAAGCCATTTGCCCCTCTGTATTTTCTCTCATCGCCTCTGCAAAAGCATCAAAATCCCCTTCAAGCAATGCATTCTTACCATGATGTGCACACCGTCGTAAAATATCCAGCACACGTTTATCACTATTCGGCTGTTCTAATCTTTGGATAACCTGTTTATGAACCTCGCTGGATGCATGTGTCTTGCCAAGATATACCAACATTAAACGACGCTCCAACTCCCACCATAATGCATTCGGCAAGAGAACAGGCGATACAGATGCATGAGGATATTCAAACATCTCTATAAAACAAATTCCACCATAACTTGCACATATTTGGTCCTGAATACCGCATTGTAAACCAAGTTTTTCCGTTTCTACGCGATGAGCAAGACTGGCAATCTCGTGAGCTGTCAACTGCCCCGATGTCAATAAATCAAGGGCACCCAGTAAAGCAACGCTGATTGATGCAGAAGTCCCAGTAGAGCAACCCGCAGGTGCCTCAGAAAATAAATTTACTTCAAAGGACAGATTTTTTGGTAAGGACATAATATCAATACATGCTTCGAGCAGGGGATGCTTCTCATATTCAGGGAAGTTGGGACTGAGAGTATAACGTTCACCAAAATTTTCAACATCTAAAATAATCTCAGGCTTATGAAACGATTCCACCTCATAAACATAAATCTGCACCTCCGCATAAGGATAAACCCCAATATTAAGCACTGCACCATATCCCGCAAACCACGTGTCTGTCCACCCACCTAAATCACAAATTCGAATAGGAGCAATAGCATTTATCACATACTTCAGTTTCTTTCCCATTACTGTTATCCTTCATTTTTAATCGTTTGATGTGGACAATACTGAAAACAACCATCTTCAAAAATAATCCGCACCTCTTCTTCAAGGCAAATGTTAAACTTCTCCAAAACCTTATGTTTTGCAAGACGAATTAGATACAAAACATCATTAAAACTGGCATTGCCTTCATTCATAATAAAATTAGCATGGACTGGGCTGATAACCGCACCACCATAACGATACCCCTTTAAACCACAATCCTCTATTAACTTGCCCGCATGCTCATTCGGAGGATTCTTAAACACGCTACCACAACAATGCCCTTCGGGCTGTTTCTCCTTCCTACGGCTTATATAATGTTCATAAATAGGACGTTGGTCCTTGTCCGATTCCCTGAAATGGAAAACAGCCCCTAAGATGAGGTCTTCCGTCGAACAGAATTTCTGCGAACGATAATTATAAAGGGACGGACACATCGAAACCATTCTTAACCCGCCAGAGCTTAGTAAATGCACCTCTTCTGCCCACTCACAAATACAACCATTAACTGTACCCGCATTCATAAATAAAGCACCTCCCACCGTCCCAGGTATCCCCGTTAAGGCACCAACTCCCTCATAATTGTTCTCTAACATAATCTCCTTAACAATCCGCTGAAGTTCAACACCGCTTGTGATGTAATACCTATCCCCTCCTAAGGACTGAATCTGTTGATACGCACATGTTATCAGAACAAGCCCCCTAAATCCTTTATCAGATATTAAAACATTCGTGCCACCTCCCAAAATAAAACGAGGTAACGAAAATTCTTGAAAATACTTATATGCAACAGCCATCTCCTCCTCATTGATAGGAATCATGGCTATATCAGCACAACCACCAATGTTATAATACGTATGCGGGGCTAACGGATAATCCCTATAAACAAACCTCAATGACAATATTTCTTCCAACTGTTTCTGTTCTATTTTTGAGTTTCCTTCAATCATTCTTCCTTCATTATTCTCTCTTCAATATCATTTCAAAAAAACAACGTTTAAACATAAAGCCTCATGACAACAAATATAATAGATAAACACACAAAACAAAGACAACCAACCCATTAAAAAGAAACATAAACTTTAACTCATTAAATTTTCCAATTTCTTTGTATCCACTTAACTACAAATACAGGAAAATGTACAAAAACAATTCTAATTAATAGAAAAATCCTTTTTTAACGCTGATATAACCCATTATATATTTATATTCAATAATATATTGCATATTTTGAAAATCACACCATAATTTTTAACAAATGATTTGGGAGAAATTCGAAACAGGTACTACCTCCACCCTCCTCCCTGTGTTTAAATCATACCGCTAACACCAAATAAGTAGCACAAATACCCCTGCACTTGTTTTTTACTTTGCAATTATATAAGAAGAAGAATATTAAACCAAATATGGCATAAATGATACAAAGTTTTTAAAAGGTATCTAATGAATTAGAATGGATAGATTGGACATACCTATAAAAAGAGAGTTTTCTAATCATCATCTCAACGGATGTGATTAACTCATATATTTCGAATTATTACCTTTTCTTATTGTATTTTAATAGATTCAAGTGCAGTTCGTATGTTTGCTTCATACGAAGGATAAATATGTTTATCTACTTTAAATAAAACGAAAAGATATACAGGGTCTTGACGGATATAAGTGTGATATTCCACTGCTTCTTCTAAATCCAGTATTATTTCCACAGTTTCCTTCCCACATATTTGTTTAATCCCCTTATATATTATTTGTTTATATTCATTTTTCTTTGCATCTTTCCCGTAAATCTCATCCAAATACATCTTTACTTCATTTTCTATGTATTCACTGAACGTTTGTTCTTTTAGTTCCATTAGGAATTCTTCAATCCTTCCCCAGTTAATTTTTTTGTTTTCAAATTCAAAAAACTCATTTTTAAGACGAGAATGTGTTTGCCATCCATCAGGAAGTTGCATTTGAATAGTATAGCCTTTACCTTTCAATTTAGCGATATTTAATGTCTCATCTGGCTTTGCATAATGAAAATCAATATATTCTCGCAGTATTTTGAATGTTATAATGGTAAAGAAAATAGTTATGATACTTATTAATATGGCTCCTTTTTTTATATAAACAAATAATTGACTTATAAGGAAAGACCCAAAAGCAATTAGAAATATAGGAATAAGATATTTGTCTATAATATCACTCCCTTTTCCCTTCTTAAAGAGGCTTAAAATTCCAATTAAAAGCATAAGTATCGGAACAAGAGGAAATAAAATATTTTTTATTTCACCCGATATCAATTTTTGGACACTTAAAACTATTCCAAGCACGCATGTTACGATATATAATGCAAAAAATATCATACCCAATTTAGACCGCATAACCTCTATACCTCATATTCTATCGAATATTTCTTTACTCACTTCATTTTAATTTCTTTTTCTTTTTTGAACTAACATAGAATGCTATGAATAGTAATAATTATTAAAATACATGAAATCTTTAAATAAATTCAATTTTGTATTAGTATGCTAAATAAATTATAACAGGAGAAAAGAGAATACAAATAATGAAAAAAGAGAAGAGGGAGATAAATATTTTAGAGAAGTAATTTGACAATCATTTAATTAGAAATGAAAAACATAAATAAAGGTCACTGAGTATGTTAAAGAGTATAGAATAGACAACTTTTTTAGATTATAAGATGTCCGATACTTTTTTTACTTTTGTATTTGTGTTTTGAAATATTCCGCTATCTCTGAATAACCCAATTTTTCAGTAAGCTCTATTGGTGTTCTTGACATAGAATCTTTGACTTCCGCGCTGACTCCTGCTTTCAATAGTCTGTCCACGAGATTTATCTGTCTTTCCTGCACCGCAATATGAAGTGGAGTTAAACCTTCAACTCCAAATTCTTTTCCATCAAGGGGTACTCCTGCTTCAATAAGTGTATTTAACATGTCTAATGAATGCTTATGAATGGCTCTATGGATTGGAGCCTTTCCGAAATAGTAAACCTCCGCAAATTCAGGGTAATAACTTACCAGTTGTTTCAACCCTTCTACATCTCCCTTCTCTATTCGTAAAAGGTATTCTTCGCAGATAACTGTTGAAAGGAGTCGAACAGTTCGTTGCAAGCCTTCATATAAACGGATTTGAGACATAGTTGCCCCAGCTACTGGTGTCGTTTTTTTGAGCTGTTTATTCACAAGGTCTAAAGGTGTCATCCCCATATTATTCTTCACACAAATTTCTGCTCTCTTTGCAAGTAACAGATACGCAAATCGTTCTTGTCCGTTCATGCCAGCATAGTGAAGGGGTGTATTCCCTGTATTATCAGGCAAATTCATATCGACTCCTTTTAATATAAGTATTTGTGCAGGTCCCCAATGTCCTCGTGCAGCACAGATATGAATAGCCGATTGTCCTGTCTTTGAAATCTTTGTATAATCCACCCCCGCGTCCAGTAATGTTTTGGCAATTAAAACATGACCCCTTTGGCACGCCAGATGAAGTGGAGTAAAGCCATCTTTATTATACTCATCTAAAGGTAATTTCTTACTTATCAGCCAAAGCGTTGTATCTTGAGCACCACATTGGCACGCATAATGTAATGCAGAATTGTTTTTCCCATCGAGTACAAACACATCCAATCCGAGCCCTTCCAGCCAGCGAATCATTTCCGAATTTTCGGAACAAGCACCGACATGGATTAATGTCCTCTTTTCCCTGTCAGAAACATTCACATCTGCACCGTGTTCTACAAGGTATTTCGCTATAGTCAAACTATCAACTTCTACTGCTACAAATAAAGCGGTCTTACCTACGGAATTTGACACATTAATATTTGTCCCATTATTGACAAGGAATTCCACAGATTCCATCTTTTTTGCCTCAACTGCCAGATGAAGTGCAGTATTTCCATATCGGTCTGTGTCGTCTTTTTGTACCCCCTTTGAAAGTAAAAATTCCATCAAAGGAACCAACCCCCGCACAGCAGAAATATGTAATGCTGTTCGTCCATCTTTATCTCGCACCTGAATATTTGCCCCTTTATCGACAAGCCATTTTGCCATCTCCTCATTCCCAGCGTTTATTGCCACTAACAATGGTGTATATCTATTTTTATCTACAATTTCTAAATCTGCACCTTGTTGGATTAAATATTCAGCAATTTCTTTATTCCCTTGTTCTATGGAGATTAGAAGTGGAGTTTTGCCATCTCTATTCCGAACGTTGATGCTTGCACCTCGCTCTACAAGTAATTTCACCACATCCATCTTCTTTTCATAGACTGCCAAATGAAGAGGTGTTTCTGAATTACGGACGACATTAATCGAATTAACATCTGCTCCCAAATCCAACAAATATGAAACCATTTCTGCGGGTGATTCCATAATTGCATATTCAAGAGGGAACATATCCTTCTTTACACTACCCAACCCATTAATATTTATCCCTAAATCAAGAAGTAAACGAACCATTTCTTTATTATTGTTCGAAATAGCAAGAGATAAAGGTTTATCCCCCTCTATTGTGGATACTTCTAAACTTGCACCACGTTTAAGAAGATGCAATAACATGTCTTTCTGATTTTTGCTTACCGCAATGATAACAGCTGGGGTAGAAAATCGGGTAGGAGGTATCGTCAACCATTCTGGATGCTCTTTTAAATAAACTTCAACCATTTCTATATCCCCGAATCCAACAGCGTATTCAAAGGGATAATGTTCATCATACGCACGAAATATCTGAACAACCCCAAAGTTTTTATTTTCACCCGCTATAACTGCAGGGCTACTATATTTGTTTTCATCTATCTCAAGGTTGGGTTTGGCACCTTTCATTATCAAGGTTCGTGCAACCTCTGGTGTTCCCGACTTGGCACATACATGGATAGGAGCATACTTTTCATGATTCCGCATATTCGGATTAAGCCCTAATCCTATTAAATGTTCTATCATATACACGCTATCCGCTTTCGATGCTAAATGCAATGATGTGTTACCAATTTCATCAGTACAAAACACATCACTGCCCCATGAAATAAATGTATCTAAAATATAGGGGTACCCATGCTCTGCTGTTGCTAAATACAATTGGTTTTTCTGTTCTGATGTAAGTTTGTCTTTAATTTCTGAGCAGTAAAGTAATGCGTATATGTCTCCTGACTGCACTATTTCTTCTATAGAGGCATATCCCCATTTACTTAAACATTCCTTAATAGTTACCTCAACATCTTTATTCACTTCAGCACGCACAATTTCTGAAAATAGAATAAAATCACCTAATAATCCAAGGGTCGTAATACTTAGGATAGTAGCCAAATTAAAGAGGTATATTTTCGTTATTTTTATCCATTTCATATTTTGACACCTTATTCCTTTACGAATTGTTTTTCAATATATAAGTCACCACCGACTTTGCAGGAATCTCAGAATTAAAAAACATATTACTACATCTGACAGAAACGTTCTGTTCCTTACTTTCAGCGTTTGCTACGACTAAAACAATAGTCCCATCAGGATTTAAAAATGCAACATTATTAAAATAACGCCCTCCCTGCGTAGAAAAGATACGCACGGCATCCCGTTTAACAAATTTCATAAATTGCCCGTACATATAATAATCGAACCGATACTCAATAGTGTTATCTTCTTTTAAGACTATCATCGTTGGGCTGGCATGATGAGGTCCGCGGTTAGGTTTCCTCTGCCAGTCTAAGCAAATAACCCACAGGTTATAAGACCGTGCCCAATTTCGGAAAATTTCAATTATTTTTACAGCACCTCTGGATAGAAACGTAGAACCTTCTGTAAAATAGATATGTTTATCGGGGAATGCATCATGTAGAGTGCTTTGTGCCTCAACCCTACCTTCATAAAGGTGAAAAGCAGTCCCATCCACATACTTTGACGCAACAGTATCATTAAAAATAGTCATAGGAAAATCCAAATTATTCCAATTATGGTCCCAGCACCATATTTTCGTTGTTATCCCTGACTTCTCGAAGCAAGGTCCTAAAAAATCACGAATAAAATCTCTTTGTTCCTCTGCAGTCCAAACACATGTGGGGTAATCCTTATCATTCATTTGAGGCTCATTCTGAACGGTTATCGCATAAATCGGGATACCTTCTCCTTCATAAGCCTCTACATATTTTTGCAAATACTTCGCATAAACAGGATAATGTTCCCTTAACAACACCCCGCCATTCATCGTCTTGGTATCCTTCATCCAACCAGGCGGACTCCATGGAGAAGAAAAGAATAGGACTTGTGGGTTTTTCTGTTGGACTAATTTTACGATAGGAATAACGTAATTACGGTCTTTTTCTATTGAAAACCGTGTTAAGTCAATATCTACCTCTCCGTCAGGACAGTCGTTGTATGAATAATATGGCTCACCGACAAAATCTGAGGTACCTATACATAACCGCATTAGATTCATACCTATCCCTTTATCAGGGTCTACAAGTTTTTCTATAACTTCTTCCCTTGTTTCTGGGGATAATTTCATTAGATTTGAACATGTAGCATGCTCTAATGAACCGCCCATACCTAATATTGACTGGTATTTCTCCTCCGAATTTATCTCAATAAGGATATTTTTCGACTTCTTATATTTTTCTAATCGAACTACCTGCTCCGTCAAAGCATATTTACCATCTTCAGAACTTATCCACATTCGCACTACACCTTGTTCCTCAGCACATAAATGTACGGTATTAAAAAGCGAGGTAACGCTTAAGCATAAAACAGGTACGAAACATCTAAAATGAAACATAACTCATTACCTTTCTTGTAAAATAAATAATAATTTTTTCTTTATAGTATAGCCTCTTTCATCTATTATAATTATGATAGGAAATAAAAATTAATAAATAGTATGGATAACCATTTACAAATTATATATGATTATCATGAAAAAACGAAACACAGACCCCATCGTTATGCACGGTCTTTGGGCTATTTGGATTGGGATAACGAACCTACACCATTCCGAACGTTTGAGGGCTCTGAACACGTAAGACTCTCACTACCTACTAAAGACTCTTCACCCTCTTTTTACAAAGCATTCTACCAATCTGAAACCATCCCCTCTATTCCTATGACAATAGACTCTATCTCGCATTTACTTCTTTATTCGTTAGGGATATCCGCATGGAAGGAATATAGAGGCTCAAGATGGGCAGTCCGTTGCAACCCATCCAGTGGCAACTTACACCCAACAGAGACATACTTAATTATTCCTCAAGGAAACCTCGACCATAAAAATACCACTCTCTACCACTACGAACCTTTCGAACACATCCTTGAAAAAAGAGCCTATACTTCACAAACAACTACTGACGATGTTGCCCCAAACTGCTCATATTTCTATATTGCCCTGACATCTCTCGTATGGCGTGAGGTATGGAAATATGGAGAACGGGCGTTAAGATATTGCTTATTAGACATTGGTCATGCAATCGGTGCAATAATCTTTTCCGCAATGGCTTTGGGGTGGAGAGTCGCAGGTATTCAAGGGATGGACTTATACCAATTATCAAACGTACTTGGGCTAAACCGCACTGAATATAAATATGTCGAAAAAGAATTTCCACAGATAATTTTAGTTATTTACCCAAAGGAAAAGGCTTTACTCGCCCCACAACTACAATATCAATTGCAAAATCTTGTGTTTGACAAATGGCACGGAATACCCTCAAAAGTAAGCCCTCAAACAATTCAATGGGAAATAATAGATAAGACAATGTCCACCCTGTTCGACTGCTCAACGAATTATCCCTGGAGTGAAAACAATACTAATAATTCCAATAATACATATCAACCCAATAACTCTACATCGTGTCCTGACGTGCCCGATTCACCTACCTGCTGGGCTCTATTCCGAAAAAGAAGAAGTGCTCACTCTTTCAATAGTAATGCGACCTTTCCTAATCAAGGTTTTCTACAACTACTAAAGGACTTACATTTCGCTAATCAACACTTTTTAAAACCAATTATAAATAATGTGCCCCGAATTTCTTTACTATTTTTTATTCACAACGTAGAAAATCTTGAATCTGGCATTTACACTTATGTGTCCCAACCTTCCCATATTAATATTGTCGAACATTGCCTTATTTCAGAAGGGGACAACATCACACCCATACTTGACAATTTTCCTTTGTACCTGTGTATAACAGGTAATTGCCGACACATCTCCGAACACCTCTGTTGTGGGCAAGAGATAGCCCGCGATGGCGTTTTATGTATAAGCATGTTCACAGATGTAATCAAAGAATTAGAACAAACAAATGGTTTTTCTTACACCACATTACATTGGGAGGCTGGTTTTATAGGTCAATTACTCTATCTCGAGGCGGAATTAAATCAAATGAGTGGCACTGGAATTGGATGTTTTTTTGATGATGAAATTTACAAAATAAAACGGCCTGACGCTATGCAGAAAAACTTAAATCCTCTTTATTATTTCACCATAGGCAAAGCTATACCTGACCCTCGCATAAAAACCAGCCCACCATATCAAAATACAAATATTTAATGAATTGGGACTATCAAAATAGTACCATGACTTTGATGTTTACAAACCTTCACCATTTGAAAAGAACTGGTCCATCACAAGGGCAGGTGCTTCTTCAGCAGTAGGACCGATAGGTTTCGCTGGGACACCTGCTACGGTCGTATGAGGTGGAATGTCCCGTAGAACAACAGCACCTGCTGCAATCTTCGCCCCCTCACCTACATGGACATTCCCTAAAATTTTTGCCCCTGCTGCGATTAATACCCCATCACCAATTTTGGGATGTCTATCTCCACGAACTTTCCCCGTTCCCCCTAAGGTTACTTCATGTAATAAAGACACATTATTTCCAATCACCGCTGTTTCTCCAATGACGACACCTGTTCCATGGTCAATTAATATCCCTTTTCCAATTCTTGCTGCGGGGTGTATATCAATCCCAAACACCTCGGACATCCTACTTTGTAGAAACAGTGCAAGATGAAACCTCTCCCGATTCCAGTAATAATGGGCTACCCGATATGATTGCAGTGCCTGAAAGCCTTTAAAGTAAAGTAAAGGCTGGCAGAACAACCTGCATGCTGGGTCACGGTCGTGAACAGCAATCAAATCCGCACGGATTGCCTCTCCTATCTCTGCTTCATTTGCAAAAGCTTCATCAAACAATTCACGCAAACTCACTGCTGGCAACGTGATACTTTCCAATTTCCCCGCTAAATGGAAACTTAGCACATCTTCCAGTGTTTTATGCGACAAAATAGTAGATGATAAAAAACTCGCAAGTAATGGTTCTTTCTGAATACCTTCCTGTGCCTCTTCTCGTATTCGTGCCCAAATGGGGTCTGCTTTCTTTTTCATAAGAATAAACCTTATCCTTACAATTAAAAATTGAATTGATACGACACATTAAAATTGCTTTTATTATCGCATGCTAACTAAGTCAAACTCTATAAACTATGGATGAATAATTATACGCATCTCTGTTTTTTCACGTGCTTTCTTAAAGGCTTCCACTGCTTCTGATAGCGGATATGTAGAGGATATATATTTCTTCACCTCTATAATCCCTTTGGATATCAGTTCGAGTGCCTGCCGATGATGCCTCGGGACGGAGCCATGTGCTCCTGTAAGTAAGATTTCTTTGTAGTGAATTATATTCGTGTCAATAGAAGTAGGCGGTGTTCCTGGAGGCAAACCTCCAAAAAAGTTTACACGACCCCGATTCCTAACAATTTTTAAGGCGTCTATCTGGGCTTCAGGAGACGAACAAGCAGTTAAAACCACATCTGCACCGAATCCGTCCGTTTCTTCAAAAATTCGAGAGACCAAATCTTCCTCAGACGTATAAATAACTACATCAGCCACCTGCTTAACAATCTCTTCTCGTTTCCTTGTGCGATTTACACCTATTACGTTTCCTGCCCCCATTTTTCGTGCCACCTCCATTAACATACAACCTATAGGACCCGCTCCAATCACAACTACGGTTTCTCCAATGTTAACCTGACACAGTTCCAATGCATTCAAACAACACGCTAATGGTTCTGCCAATGCAGACTCATCAAATGAGACATTGTTCGGGATATGATGAACAGGACCATGCTCTACAACTAATGGATTTAATAACACATATTCTGCGAAACTTCCTGGGAACTGATAGCCCACAGCATAGTTCGTTAGACAAACATTTCCAATCCCTGCCTCACAATACGAACACTTTCCACATGGCACATCTGCTCCTAAAGCAACTCGGTCACCTGGCTTGAATTTTGATACCCCTTCACCAACTTTTTCAACGACTCCTGATGACTCATGCCCCAAAATTGTCGGTGGTAGAACACGGGGGTTCCCATGATTTACTATTCTTAAATCTGACCCACAAATTGCACATGCCTTGACTCGGACTAAAACAGAGCCAGGGACAACCTGCGGTTTCTGGACCCATGTTACTGATAATTTTCCTACCTCTTCTAAAACTAAGGCTAACATTTTAGTCTTCCTCATTAATCATCATAACTTTTACTGGAAAAATTTCTTTATTATACATGCAAATTAATGTATCTTTTAATTCCTCAATAGGTACCCTATGCGTAACCAATTTTAAAAATGGATTTCCTTCTCTCTTAAATTCCTGTAACACCACATTCCATTCATTTTTAGGATATTCATTTCTTAAAGAATTCCACACACCAACAATGGATAACTCTCTTCTTAAAATAAGGCTATAGCATTTCGAATTTATTTTCATTTCATTCAACGCAGGATTTCCAACGAGGACAATCTGCCCATTGATACGACAGCTTTCAATTGCAGACTCGATTCCTGATGGATGCCCAGTAGTTTCAAAGGCGATATCAATGCCATAACTTGTTTTCTGTTTTATCCATTGATGAACGGATGCCTGAGTCGCATCCAAAAGATGCTGAAACCCCAGTGAACGTGCAAACCGTAATTTATCTACCACAATATCCGTCATAAAAACGTGTGCTCCTGCATTTCGACACCATATAGCAATAAGCAAGCCTATGGTTCCAGACCCTGTTATAAGGACTGAATCACCTGGGCTTACTTTCATCTTATGGACCGCATGAAAAGCAACAGCGCATGGCTCTGTCAATGCGGAGAGCTCCAGAGGAATTCCTTCTGGCACAGGAATAATATTATCTGCGGGAACTGTGACATACTCAGCAAACCCACCATCTCGGCGAGAACCTATATAATCATAATTTGAGCATTGAGTTGGATAACCAGAGTAACAGGCAGAACATTGACGACAAGGAATAAGAGGGTACACCACAACATGTTTCCCAATCCAATCCCTGCTTGTTTCTAAACCTACATTTTCCACAACACCTGATAATTCATGTCCTGGCACTAACGGGTATTTATATGTCCCATGTTCAAAAATACGTGGAATATCAGACCCGCACACACCACATGCAGATATCCGTAACAGAACCTCTGTCGCTTGAGGAAATGGCGTTGGGACATCCTCCAAACGCAAATCTCCCACCTTATGTAAACGTAATGCTTTCATAATAACCTTATTTCCACTATCACCTCTATATCAATATATCACAACGATTGCCATCTAAATATACGAACTAATTCATAGGTAATAGTTTATTATTTAACAACTATAAAGTTCCAATTAATCCCCTTTCACCTCCCTTAACTAACAAAATGACACTGTTAAAAGAGTTCTTTTTATACTTGAGACCTTTGAACAAGAGGCAGTAGAGGTATTCGTATATATTATCCATGTTTTTATGAAACAAAACATTAATTAAA
>DAOSBX010000029.1 GCA_035361075.1 Candidatus Hydrogenedens sp.
GGGGGGGGGGGATGATTGTTTTTGTGTTAATATAAAGTTTATTATTCATTTGTGTATGTTTGTGTTGTGATATTACGAATGTAGGGGCGAAAGATTTTTCGCCCCTAAGCCAGTTTTACGGTCTTTTTAATATAAAAATTGCTCTTTACTATACAGGGTTATTTTAGGTATTCTCTGGGGGCTTTTCTAAGGTATCTTTCGGTAAATATATCGTCGGGTAGGTTAATATCATACTGGACATCGGAGTATTCTAATAAGGTTTCTCCACCAATATTGGTGTCGGTCATTTTTGATTTTATAACAGTGGGGTAGCCCTGAATTTCTTTTACTTCTAATGCTTCTGCAACTCGATAAACTTTACCGCCTTTTTCAAACTCTGCTTTTACAGGGATAAAAGTTCCTTTGTGGACATAAACTTTATAAGAATCGAATTCAACGCTTTTCGGGTCTTTGGGGGTATTTTTGATAACATAGAAGTTTTGTGTCGTTTCGATTAATTCGTGATTATCTTCATCAATACCTCTACCAGAGACATCTTCATAAAAGAAATGAGAGCCGACAAAACTGGTGCGTTCATCGGATGCGGCAATTCGTTTCACAACATCGAGAGCGGGAAGGTATAGCCAGCGGTCATCATCTTTACCGACATGTTTGTGAACCATAAAGACGGTATCTCGCACATCTGCGGGCTGGTGGAAATATACATAGAAGCGTTGTTCTTCATCTTTATCATCCATGTTTTTACGGAGGATAGTTAATTCCCTTGTGCGTTCACGGTTCTGAGCATCTTTGATTGTCATTTTGACGCGGGCTTTACCATCGTTCCCTTTATAGTATGCGGAATGGTTGGCTTTTTTAACAATTTCATTGACATCGGTCAAGTCCTGTGAAAATCCTTTTGGCATGAGCAGGAAAACGGCCACGATTGCTGTTAATAGAATGGATACATGTTTCATGGTAAAACTCCTTATCTTTACGGTTATTTGTTTTGATTTTCTATGGGTATTTCAACGCAAGGTTTGCATTGATTTCTACGAGAACTAATGAAGCAAATTATAGAAAGGATGATAATGGCTATTAACGAAACCCAACTGATAGTAGTCCAGCCAATATTTAGAAACTGATAGATATTAATAGCAACAGCACCTACAATTGTAATCCCTGTAACGATGCAGGTGTTGCACATGCAGGTAATACTGCAAAACCGTGTTTTAGGAAAGAGTAACGGTTCGAAAAGTCGAGTTAATGCAGGTAGAATAATTAATGTTCCTACGCCGGAGAAAAGCATAATAGAAGCCATAAAAGTTCCCACCGTAATATGGGGAGCAAGTGGTGCAAACAATAATGGAGTAAAGCCCAAGGCGATAACGATGATATTCCGATACAATGCCCGTGCCGTTTCTCCGAATAAAATCATGTGGGCTTTTTCCCACGAGCCCGTTTCATTATAGGCAACTCTGCCCCGTGCGAGGAAGTGAATGGCATAATCAACTGCAAGACCGAGAGTTAATGATGATAACACAGCAACAGGCATGTCGTAATATTTTCCAACTAACCCTAAGGCTCCATAGATAGCACCGATAGTAATTGTCAGAGGTATCATACTGAGTAAGCCCCATAAGCCCGAGTGGAATAAGATTATCATCATCGCTAAAACGACAAGGAACGACCCTAAAAAGGCCTCTAACATTCCTATGACCATTTTTTTCTGCCAGACGACATTGATATAAGTCAGACCATACCAGTCGTGCTTCATAGGGAAGGGGGGAGGATTATCTTTAATGAATGTATCTATGGTTTCAACTACTTTGTTCATATCTTTGTTGTCACCACTTTTTAATTGAACCCAGATACTGGCAGATTTGTAGTCAGGTGTAACGAAGTGATAAATATCTTGAGGACGATGGCTACCTTCATAGGTCATGATACATTGAGCCACAGCCCGGGAACTTTCCGGTATTCGATATTCCTTCTCATCACCTCCCATAAGTTCACGATGAACGGTTTTTATAAGGGTAGGTAAAGAATTTGTTTTCCCGACAATTCCTGTTTTCATCATGGTGTCATTTAATTGGTCTATATAATGAAGGATTTCAGGTTGTTTGAATATCTCACTCCTCTGGAGTTCAAGGCCGACAAACCTTTCTGCAAGGTCCCATGCATCCTGAGTTTCACTATTTGCATTGTTGAGTTGTTCACCACACCAATTCTGGAGCGATTCAAGTATAGATTTTAATTCCTTATTATCTGCCTGTTTATGTAAATTGATGAATTCAGAATAAACCTTTTCAGTAATTTCATTAGTATTTGCGTCATCTGCTCCGTTTTCTTTGAACCATTTAGTGAGTCTTTCCTTAAAACCTTTTTGATAATTATCAAATGAAAATTGACTTTCATCCGATTTTAAAGCCAGATATGCCATATATGTTCCGCCAAAATGTTTATTCAAAACTGTATCCGCTACTCTAATTTTATGGGTAGATTTGAACCATCGGGTAGGATTGTCATTAACTTCTATTTGCGTTATTCCATATATAGCAATGACTATCATTATAGCCGTGCCTAAAAGAATAAGTTTATATTGATTATAAGTGAATTTGCCGAGAGCATATAAAATCTTTGCAAGCAATGTATGTTCCTCTGCTTCATGAGAAGTTTTATTCACAGAGGCACCGAAGTTTTTGAGTTTCTTTTCGGATAGAAGCATGGCATATGCAGGGATAAAGGTTACGGTTAAAATCCATGCGATAGCAACGCCAACTGCAATGAATATACCAAAGGTCTGCACGGGTGGATTAGGTGTTAAAGCAAGCGAAGCAAATCCAGCAAGTGTTGTCAATGAGGTATATAACATGGGCATAAAAAGGGTATCCATTACGGATAATAAAATCTCTTTTCTCGGTTTTTGGGGAGTGTATCGTTCAAAAAATTCGGAAAGGATATGTATGGAATCCAATACCGCTATGGGCATAATAAACACAGGTATCATAGAACTCATAATGTGAACGGTATTACCGGAAATTACTAAAAGCCCCATAGTCCAGATGGTAGTAACAATCGCAACAATAAGAGGGGAGAGGATTAAAATTAATTGACGGAAAAAGAATAACATCAGTAAGAAAATAACCAACATAGCAAGAGGAGAAGAAATCGCCATTTGTTTGAACATCTCTACCCCAAAGGTATCGTTGGCAACAGGTAATCCCGTGATATAGTATTTTTCATCCCCCTTAAAGGTGGCTATTTTACCCTCTAATGCTTTACTAACCCGATAACTTTGATTCTTTGCTGTGATAGGAATATATAAGGCTATTGCTTTCCCATCTTCAGAAATAAGCGTATCCTTTAAGAACGGAAGTCGCTCCGTTTTCTTCTTTATTTCTAATGCTTCTTCATCCGTTGCAGGAGGGGAACTCATAAGCCATTCAAAGCGAACTTCTCCAATACCTCCTTGTTCGACATTATCCACAGTGGACGGAGCAATAAGTTCACTGGCTATAACACCATCATATTTTTCAGGCTCATTTGGATTTTGCCATTGAAGCGTTTTTGCAAATTCCGTTAACTCGTATATTTTTTTCAGTGTATCCGCATTAAATACTCCCTGCGGATGTTTTTCATTTACAATACCCAGAACTACAATTTCATAAATGGTAAATTGCTTTTTCATCTCATTATGAAATATACGCACTGCCTCTTTGTGGCTAAGCATATTTTCGGGGTCTGTATCAATACTGATTTTGTTTAGCATGGGAAATGATTGAGGAAATAAATTAGGAAGAGCCACAAGGGCAATGATTACGAAAGTAACTATTGCCATTACACCAACTACAGTTTTAGGATGATCAACAGAAAACTTTACCATTTTCAGTCCTGGGTTCATAAATATCTCCTTTTGTCGTGAGTTTATCTATAATAATATCAAATAAATACTTTTTTATTAACTTATTTTTGATGAGGAACACCTAATTTCTCTAATATCCACACCATTGGACACCAGTTGGTAATGCCCGATTGAAAAAGGTTTAGCCCTACAAAAGCGGTGAATAATAGCCAGTAGGGACTGTGTAAATAGGCAAGAGCCACACTTAGTAGCACAAAACTCCCTGCGATAAGTCTTAAATATCTTTCAATTGTCATGTCTAAACTCCTTTTATTTCTGTTTTTTTATTATAAAGCAAAGCCTGTGCCAAAAAGTAAAACTTTTGTAATTGCCTATTTAATAATAGTTTATATATGGGAAAGTTTGGATGTTTGATTTTGAAACATGATAAATAAATTAACATCGTTTAATTTTGAATATAGTTAAAGTAGTTCAGGTATTCTGCCTTACGATGAACTCGTAGGCAAGATATATGGGGCTACTTAAATTTATGATTAAAAACATATCATTTTTGAATTAATCCTTTAATTTATAGTATAAAAGAAGGGTTGAATGTACTCGGAGAGATGGCCGAGTGGTTGAAGGCGGCGGCCTCGAAAGCCGTTGTGCCGGTTTACCCGGCACCGTGGGTTCGAATCCCACTCTCTCCGCCAGTAAAAAAAGTATTAAAGTAATAGCTTCGTAGATGAATAAGAGGGTTATATAAAAGTGGGGAGGAATCCAGGTTTTAAACTTTGGGAATATTGAATTGATTTTGTTGGTAAAAGTAAAGAACTGGAGATATTCATCTCGAAATGTCTAAAGGGGAAGAGGGGTCAAATAATAATGAATTGAATTATGCATGCTATTTATTCAACATTGTATTTTATTGATGTACCTGGTTAAAATGTTGGAGGATAAATATAATTTTTTTGACCTGTTTATTTATTTGCATTTTGATTTCAGTTACTATTATAATAGGAACTGATATTAAAAACAGTTACTATTATAATAGGGACTGAAAAATATGGATAAAAACAAGATAGAACAGTTTTATATGAAATGGCAGTTAACTCTTCCGAAAAGAATTGAAGGGTATATTTATAATGAAAATAAGCAACTTCTGCCAATTCGATATATTTTCCCCAGATTTATAAATTTAATTGAGCGATTCTTAAAAAATGAGATTTCAGAAATAGAAAAGATTATTTTGATGCCAGGTATCAGAGGCATAGGGAAAAGCACCCTTTTATCTCAAATATATACTTTAGAGAAATTTTTATTACCTGATAATAAAAGTATCCTAAAGAATCTCGGAAAATTGGATGAAAGATTATATCTTGATGTAAGTCAGTTGCATGCAGAACAGATTTCGTTACATGACTTTTTCCAATTTTATGAGGAAATGAAAGATATTCATTTTGAAAAGCCAAATAAAAAAATATTAATTCTTCTTGATGAGGTCCATTTTGATGATAGATGGGGATTGTTTTTGAAAAATCTTTTTGATAGGACTAAAGGTCATAAAGATGTATTGGTAATAGCAACAGGTTCTTCCGCTTTGCACATAAATATAATTCCCGATTTAGGAAGACGTTCCGATATATGGGAAATGTTCCCTTTGGATTTTAGTGAGTATTTACTTTTAAAGTATGGCAAAGATATTGTCAAACATGGTTTTTCAGAAAAATTGCGGACGATAATATTTAGTTCTTCAACTGCAAAAGAAGTATTTAATAAATTATATAAGGAAAAGAAGCAAGTAGATAAATATTTTGTTAATGAAGTTCCTGTTAAAGCAGAAGAGGACTTTTTTGAGTTAGGAGGGTTTCCATCGTCGCTAAAAATAGAGAATAAACAAAAAGCAATAGAGAAAATAAAGAGTGTAATAGATGGTATTATCGCCAAAGATATTCTTAAATTAAAGAACTTTGAGACACATACTGTCGCAAAAATTACTGATTTGTTATATCTTTTAGCTCAGTCTGATTTGATAAGTTATAGTAAGCTTCAATCAGTGCTTCAAATAAATAGACCTGAAACATTAGACAACCTAATTGAGGTTTTGATGTTAAGTGGACTGTTACTTAAAGTAAAGGCTTATGGGACAACTTATGGACCTACACGAAAAACACCGAAATACCTTTTTATAACCCCTTCCCTTCGTTGTGCAATTTTAGATAACAATTTCTACGGTGGTATCGAAGGGAAGAAATTAGAAGATTATTTTGCATTAATCTTTCAAAAACATATAAGAAGAGGAAGTAGTATCGGTTCCCCCAAATTATCATTTGATATGGCTGAAGGTGGTGCCGATTTTATACTAACCCTGCAAGATAAAAGTAGCGTTGTAATTGAAGTCGGTTTTAATAAAGAAGATGTAAAACAAGTAGAAAAAACAATGCAAAAGGCAAAGAATTGCAAATATGGACTGGTATTTGGAAGTAACAATCTGGATTTAATCAATAATTCTATTGTAAAAATACCCTTACGATTTCTACTACTTATTTAATTTTTAGGAAATAATAGAAATCAGACTCAAAACTGATTGTGCCAGTTTTCCCGTCATTGTGGGCTTACATACCCCATTCCTACCTGATGAAAAGTTGAGAATAAATTTTTTATGTTTTATGATGCAAATTAATTATTGGACAGAATCTTTTATAAGAGTGAGAAGGATTTTAAAAATTCAGTCCCTATTATAATAAGAACTGAATTTTATTTCAGTTTCTATTATAATAATAATTAAAACTAAAATATTAATGGTGAGATTAAATGAAATCACTTTTTTTTGATGGGCGAGATTTATTTATAAGGGAAATGGATATTCCTATTCCAGAACAAGGAGAAGTATTAATTCGGGTATTAATGGCGGGGATATGTAAGACGGACTTGGAGATTGTGAAAGGGTATATGGATTTTAAGGGAATTTTAGGACACGAGTTTGTGGGTGAAGTAGTTGAAGCGGAAAATAAAAGTCTGATTGGTAAACGAGTTGTCGGAGAGATAAATTGTCCCTGCTATCGTTGTTCATTTTGCCTTCAAGGTATGTCGAACCATTGTCCAACCCGAACTGTGCTCGGGATAAATAATAGAGAGGGGGTTTTTGCAGAATATACTACACTGCCTGAAAGGAATTTGCATATTGTTCCGGATAGTGTGTCTGATGAAGTAGCAGTATTTACGGAGCCCGTTGCAGCGGGATTTCGCATCCTCGAACAAATACAATTTAATCCTGAAGATTTCGTAGTTGTGTTGGGTGATGGACGAATGGGACAGATTATTTCTCAAATTATAAATCCTTATGTCCGAAGATTAGTATGTGTAGGGAAACATACGAAAAAACTGTTCTTATTAAACATAATTGGAATTGATACATGTTTATTAGACTATTGGAAAGATAAAAATTTAGATGTCGTAATAGATGCCACTGGAAATCCTACAGCACAGTCTTTGGCATTAGATAGGTTACGACCTCAGGGGACATTAGTCATAAAAAGCACTACAGAAGAACAAAATACATTAAACCTTTCAAAATTGGTTGTGGACGAAATTAAAATTATTGGTTCTCGTTGTGGTCCGTTTGGACCAGCATTAAAAGCATTATCAGAAAAGAAAGTTGAAGTAGAATATATGATAAGTTATAAGTTTGCTTTTGAAGATATAATAAAAGCATTTGAGATTGCACAAAGTAAAGACTGCCTTAAAGTATTAATAGACTTTCGAAATAAGAAAGGATGAAATTATGAAAAAGAAAACAACAAAAAGTTGGTATGAGGTATCTCCAATTGAAATAAAAAAATATGCAGGTCAGATAGACCAGATTGCAGGTATACAAACATCCATACTTCAAGATGGCAAAGCATTCCCATCGCGTTCTGTTTTCGTATATACTGGTTCTGGTTTAGAGTTTTCTGTTTATTTAGATCGCTGTATGGACATTTCCCATGCGAGTTATAAAGGCATTCCATTAGGTTGGCGTTCTACACCTGGGGATGTCGCTCCCTTTTACTATGAACCTGAAGGTATTCGATGGTTACGAAGTTATTTTGGTGGTCTTTTAACCACTTGTGGTGTAACCAATGTTGGCCCTCCATGCGAAAGGAGTGAATTAACGGGGGAAGGATTACATGGTAGGATTAGCAGTACTCCTGCTGAAGATATTTGTGTTGAGAAAAAGTGGATAAGCGGAAAATATGTTCTCTCCCTAAAAGGAAAAATGAGACAAACAGCTTTGTTTGCCGAAAATATTATTGTAGAAAGAAAAATAGAAACATATTTAGGAGCAGATTATTTTAAAATTACAGATACCATAACGAACGAAGGTTTCCGTAAAACACCATTTATGATTTTGTATCATTGCAATATTGGTTGGCCTGTGGTTTGTAAAAAGGCAAAAGTCTGTATCCCTGCTAAAAGAACTATCCCGAGAGATGAAATTGCAAAGCAGGGGAAAGATGCTTGGTATGAAATAACACCACCTGAAGAAAACTATCAAGAAAGAGTGTATTTTCATGATGTTAAAACACAAAAAAATGGAGAAGTTATAATAGGCGTTTATAATGCAGAACAAGAACTTGAACAAAATTTTTATGGTGTTTACATCAAATATAAAAAAGCACAACTACCCAAATTAGTTCAATGGAAAATGTTAGGGACAGGTGAATATGTGATTGGCTTAGAACCTTGCAACGCAGGTGTTTTGGGAAAAGATGAAACCGAAAAAAGAGGCGAAATGGATTATCTTCAACCAGGTGAAACACGAATTCATGAACTCGAAATTGGAATTATAAATCAACAAGTAAGTGGCTATTTTTCAAATTTATAAAAATATAATTAAAAAAATTGACATAGAGTATATAAAAATTGTATTATTTCATATCAATTTTATAGTTTTTATATAATTTTACACCAAAAATATCGGGCAACTATAAAGGATAAAATTATGTATATTGGTAGTCAATCCACATCTACTATCCTTGATATTCTAAGAATTGGGCTACATGAAGTTATTAGGGCAACAGGTATTCCATCCGAGGTAAAGATTACTACAGAAGGATGTAGTATTGTTGTAAAATCCACTGATTTGAGTCGTAAAGTAGATTCAATGCAAATCACATTTAACCTAAAAGAATCTACAAATCCGACAGAGCTAAACAAAGCATTTGAAGACACAAGATTAGGTGTTCGTGTTAAAAATGAAGACGGAATATGTCGGGTGATGCTTCCTGGTTTTAATTGGAAGCAACTGCCTCTTTTAATTCCTGTAGATGGGGTTGTTGAAAAATTTAGCAAATCTTCACTTCGTTCGCGAACATGGCAATTAGAGGTTCTTGCATATTTAAAAACAGGTTTTAATATTAACGCAATGATTGAAATGATGAAGGCAAAAAATGCATCTGACCTTCACCTTAGAGCAGGTGCAAAGCCCTATATTCGTATTGATAATGATTTGATGCCTTTGGATATGCCACCATTAAATGCAGAAGATATGAGGGAGTTGTTGTATCAATTAGGTGGACAAGAAGAAGTAGATATGTTATATACAGAACGTGAAACAAGTTTCCAATACCATGCAGCAGGCATTGGATATTTGCGTTGCAGTGGTTATATTAAGATGGGTGCTCCAGCTCTTGCTATCCGTTTAATTCCAGAAGAACCATTACCATTCGAAAAGTTAAATATTCCAGAAGTGGTTCGTGATGTATGTAACAAACACAGGGGACTTTTCCTTGTATGTGGTATTACTGGGAGTGGTAAGTCAACAACATTAGCAGCAATGGTAGATTATATAAACGCAACGCGTTCTGCCAATATAATTACTATCGAAGACCCCATCGAATATGTGTATACCGATAAGAAAAGTATTGTTTCCCAACGTCAGGTAGGGAGAGATACCCTATCCTTTGCCAATGCTTTGCGTGGTTCCTTGCGTGAAGACCCCGATGTGATTCTCGTCGGTGAGATGCGAGATAGAGATACCATTCGTGCAGGATTAAGTGCAGCAGAAACAGGACACCTTGTTTTTAGCACACTACATACAACAACAGCAGTAGATACGGTAAATCGTATCATTAGCTATTTCCCTCAAAATGAACGAGACTTAATCCGACAGGAATTAGCCTATTCTCTCCAGGGAGTTGTTTGTCAAAGGCTATTGAAACGAGTTGGTGGTGGTAGAATACCATGTCTCGAAATATTATTAGGTGGAAAGCCTATTGTCCGCGATGCTATCCTTGAAGGTGACCTTGATAAACTCCATGGAATAATGGATGTTGATGGGGATATGAAGAGTTTTGACCAATATGCGGTAGAATTGTACCAAAAAGGATTAGTATCTAAAGAAGAGGCAATGAGTGCTTGCTCCAATGAAGAAGCCTTCGAACGAATTGTGTCGGGTATCAAGTCCTCTGAAGGTCGCAAGATTCTAAAATAGCCTTATTTAATAAAGAAAAAACCGTATACAAGCCCTATGACAATAAAAACAAGGGGTGGAATTCTGTAAATAAAGAAGAAAAGAAAACTGGTCAAAAGAAGAATTATAGATATAACAGAAATTGGGAGAAGGGTTACTAAAAAAAAGTGGTAAGACAAAAGAATAAGTTGTCCTATAATAGCAATATTAATCCCTCTTAAAAAAGATTGAACATTTTTATTGTCTTTGAAATTATTTTGAAGATTAATAAGAATTTGTAAAAATAGAAAAGCAGGGAGAAAAATCATAAAAGTAGCAAAAAGAGCACCTAAAATTCCATGTAAATAATATCCCAGAAATGTTGCAATAATAGCAAAGGGACCAGGTGTAGCCTGACTTATGGCTATACCTACAATAAAATCATGATTTGAAATCCAGTGTAATTTATTTACAAATATGTTTTGCAAGAGAGGGAGAAGTGCATACCCACCACCAAAAAAAATAAAGCCTATTCCAAAAAAAATAAAACTAATTGTGATAATTGAAGGTGTGCCTATCATAGAAAAGAGGACAGGTAAACCGTAAGATATTTTATTAGGCTGTATAAAAAAAATGGGTAGTAAGTTTTTTTCCTTTTCTTTTATAAAGTGGGAATACAAAACCTGAAAAAAGCCAGAAAAAAGAAGTAACACAACATAGTTTATATTAAGTATTCCACCTATTATTACAAGAGATATAATGAGTAAGAACCCAATGTCTTTTTTTATCTTAATAGATAAATCAAAGGCTGTGGACAGCATAAGAGCTATTATGACAGGGGAAATACCTTTTAATAAATATTGAAAATTGAATAGTTTATTAAACTTAAAATAAAGTCCAGTAAGAACACAAACAATAACAAAAGAAGGCAGTAAAAAAAAGAATGTAGATAAAATAGAACCCCAAATTCCCTTTAACTTTCTGCCTATGAAAGAAGTGGTGTTTACAGCAAAAGCCCCTAAAAATTGGCTTAAACTTATACCTATTGTAAAATCTTCATCCGTAATTAATTGTTTCTGTTCCACAAAACGATGCTTAATCATGGAAATAATTACCCATCCCCCTCCAAAGCCAATAGTCCCTATTTTTAAAAATTCCCAACATAGTTGAAATAGGGATATATTTCCAATATTTTTTTTCTTTTCTTCTTGTAAGGATTGCATTTTTAGGTGAGTAGATATTAACGTTAATTGAAGTTGGAAGTATTATACCACTTTTGTATAATAACTGTGTTATTATGGACGAAAAGCAACAACAAAAAGGAAACAAATTATGAAAATAAAAATAATCGTATTTACATTATTTATTGTTATTAGTTTGTTTATATTGTTTTTAAATAGTTTTGTTTGTGCTGAAGAAAAAACATTAAAAAATTATTACTGTAGTAAATGTGGAACTCACATAGAAGCGGTTAATCAACCGATGATGGGAAATTGTCAGGCAGGAGGAGGGCATTCATGGCGTTGTTTAGGCGAAGTAGGGGAGAGAAATTATCAATGTAGTAAATGTGGATTGGTTATAAAATCAAAAGACACTCCTTTTGGAGGTGTTCCCTGCAAAAATGGTGGAGGCCACAATTGGAAAAGGATTTCATAATTTGTTAATAATTTATATACTATAACATTAAGATATTATATTTAACAGAAGGGATTGCTTATGGGTAATATTTTAGAACAAATTGCAATGTGTGTCGAAAGAGGAAAAGTTAACAAGAATTCTCCTTATCCACCTGATATGCGTGGTCAAGATGGAGCAGAAGAATTAGTTCAACAAGCGTTGGCACAAGGGATACCAGCAGTAAAAATTCTAAATGAAGGTTTGATGAAAGGCATGAGCGTAATTGGCAAAAAGTTTAGTCTGAATGAAGTGTTTGTGCCAGATGTTCTAATGTCAGCACGAGCAATGAATGCAGGTATGCCTTTTCTAAAAAGTGCCTTTGAAAGAGGTGAAGCAAAACATAAAGGGATTTTTATTATTGGTACAGTTCAAGGAGATTTGCATGATATAGGTAAAAACCTTGTTCGAATGATGATGGAAGGAGCTGGCTGGAAAGTAATTGATTTGGGTGTTGATACAGCCCCTGAAAAATTTCTCGGAGCATTAAAAGAAAATCCAGGTGCTGTTGTCGGAATGAGTGCACTGTTGACCACTACCATGATTAATATGGAAAAAGCAGTTAAAGTCCTGAAATCGGAAGTGCCTGATGTAACTATTGTCGTAGGAGGTGCACCATTAACTCAAGATTTTTGTGATAAAATAGGAGCAGATGCCTATTCACCAGACCCACAAGGTTGTATTGAATATCTCGATGCAAAATTAGGATTAGCATGTTAAGAAAATACTATGGAAACAATTCTTTCAGGCTTATTATCATTAAAATATGAACCTGTAGCAATATTATGGTCAAATCAAAAACCAGAACATGCTATCGAATTTAAACCTGGCAAATGGGGTTGTGTAATGTGGTGGTTCGTTAGTTCTGCCAAGGGGAAGACAGCGGTATTCTCTCGGGAAACTTATGGTTGTTGGGGAGGTGGAATTGGACTTGGTTTCGGAAATTGCTATAAAGACTTTCCAGGAGGTGAAGATTGTTTTTGTAGGTTTCTTTCGACAGGAAATAAAGGACATCCGATTGGTGAAGGTGTTGCAGAACAAATTAAAAATTTTGTTACCCCTGAATTTATGCAGGATTTTCTTCATGGAGAAGGGTATCTATCTTCACCAGAACAAGTCCAGAATTTTATTCAGTCATTGCCCATAATAGACATTCCATATGAGTATGTTATCTTTAAGCCTCTATCTCAAATAAATACCGATATTGAACAGCCCAAGACCGTTGTCTTTTTAGTGGAACCACATCAATTGTCCGCATTAATAATTCTTGCCAATTTTCGTAGTAGGACAATGAATAATGTTATTGTCCCGTATTCAGCAGGATGCCAGACAATAGGTATTTGGGCGTATGCAAACGATGATGATAATGACCCAAAAGCAGTTATTGGTCTGACCGATATTTCTGCTCGATTAAATGTAAAAAAGCAGATAGGTGATAACTATTTAACAATTACTTTCCCATGGAAATTATTTTTACAAATAGAAGAGGATGCCCCAAACAGTTTTTTAGTAAAAGAAACATGGAGCCATTTAACAAAAGGAAAAGGGATTGGTGAGGGAGAATCTTAATGGATAGTATTTTATCATTAATAAAGGCAGGTAAAGTGTTGGTTGGTGATGGTGGATGGGGAACTTTATTAATAAAGGCTGGTATGCAAGCAGGGGAATGTCCTGAACTATGGAATATAGACCATCCTGACATTGTAAGTGATATTGCCATTTCCTATAAAGAAGCAGGAGCCGATTTGGTTTCTACTAATAGTTTCGGCGGAAATCGAATAAAATTAAAATCGTATGGTTTAGAAAATAAGGCAAAAGAACTCAATAGAAAATCTGCTTACCTGACAAGGAAAGCAGTAGGCGAAGAACATCATGTTCTCGCGTCTATTGGTCCCAGTGGAAAGTTCATTATAATGGGTGATGTATCTGAAGATGAATTATACGAAGCATTTCGTGAGCAGGCTATAGCATTAGAAGAAGGAGGGGCTGATGCATGCACAATAGAAACAATGTCCGATTTAGATGAAGCTCGATGTGCAATATATGCTGTAAAAGAAAACACAAACTTAGAGATAATTGTAAGTTTTACTTTTAAGAGAAGTAGTGATGGAGAACGGTTTAATACAATGATGGGAACAACGCCCGAAACGTTTATTCAAGAAATGAAAAAAATAGGGGTGCCTATTCTTGGTGTAAATTGTACATTAAGCGTTGAGGATATGAATGTTTTGTTACAAAAAATGTATACCTATGAAAAAGAAACACCCTTTTTAGTATATCCCAATGCGGGACAACCTCAATTAACTAATGAAGGAATTCGTTATCCAGAAACACCAGAAATCTTTAAAAAATATGTTTTTGATTTTTATAAAAATGGAGCCAGAATTATTGGCGGATGTTGTGGAAGCACACCAGAACATATACGAGCAATACGGAATGAAGTTGAAAGAATATCGCAAATATGAAATCTGGTAGTAGGAAGAAGAGGAGAACAATAAAACACCCAACATTAATGGAAATTTACAATACCCTATCTGATTTTTATGGACCAACAGGCTGGTGGCCTGGAGATACCCCTTTTGAAATAGCCATAGGGGCAATATTAACCCAAAATACAGCATGGTCTAATGTGGAAAAAGCCATTGAGAGTTTAAAAAAAGAAAACTTATTAGAGCCCTATAAAATAATTCATTGTAATCGAACTCAATTGGAACAAGCTATACGTCCCTCGGGATACTTCAGACAAAAAGCAGAACGGCTCATCATATTTTGCAATTATTTAATTGACAAATATAATGGAAAAATAGAAAAAATGAAACAAAAAAATACATCTGAACTAAGAAATGAATTGCTAAATATAAAAGGTATTGGTCCTGAAACAGCAGATGATATTTTACTATATGCTTGCGGACATCGAATCTTTGTTGTAGATTCATACACAAAACGAATCTTTTCAAGACACGGAATTCTCGACGAAAAATTAAAATACAGTGAGATACAAAACTATTTCCATAAATATTTACCTCAAGATGTCTATATTTATAAAGAATATCATGGACTTATTGTATGGACAGGAAAAGACTACTGCCGAAAGGTGCCTAAATGTTCTCTGTGTCCTTTAAATAAATATCCTATTTTTAATTTACAAAATGATGTTTGATTTATATTTTCGATAAATGGTATAATAACTCAACTTTTATCTGCCTGTCTATAATCCTATTAGTTTTAGCGGAAAGTAAATCTATAAAAACTGTAAGAGTAATAATACTATAAACAATTAAATTAAGGAGAAATGTTATGCCATTAGTTCCAATGAGACAAATTCTTGATGAAGCAGCCAAAGGTGGTTACGGTGTTGGTGCTTTCAATGTGAATAATATGGAGCAAATACAAGCAATTATGCAGGCTGCAAATGATACTAATAGTCCTGTAATAATACAGGCGAGTCGGGGTGCATTGAAATATAGTAAGATGATTTATCTGAAAAAATTGATGGAAGCGGCAGTAGAAGAATATCCACATATTCCTGTAGCATTGCACTTAGACCATGGAAACAGTGTAGAGACATGCAAGAAGGCAATTGAACTTGGTTTTACATCCGTAATGATAGACGGTTCATTGAAGGAAGATGGGAAAACGCCAAATAGTTATAAAGGTAATCTTGAAATTACAATAAAGGTGATTGAATTAGCCCATCCGTTAGGTGTAACAGTAGAAGCGGAATTGGGTTGTCTTGGTGGAATTGAAGATGGACATGGAGCAGGTTTGTCAGATAAAGATGTGGAAGCCCATTTAACAGACCCTGCACAGGCAGAAGAATTTGTAAAATTAACAGGTGTTGATGCTCTTGCAGTTGCAATTGGAACAAGTCATGGCGCTTATAAATCCTCCAGAAAAGACCCCGTTACAGGGAAAGTATTACCACCGAAGTTAGCCATGGACCGTATTATCGAAATTCATAAGAGAATGCCGAATTGTCATATGGTTATGCATGGCTCCAGTTCTGTTCCACAAGAATTAGTGGACATTATCAACAAATATGGTGGTAAAATGCCAGACACACAAGGTATTCCATTAGAAGAGATTAAAAAAGGTATTGAGAATGGAGTCCGCAAAGTAAATGTAGATACTGATAGTCGTCTTGCGATAACTGGTGCTATTCGTAAGGTATTTTGGGAACAGCCAGAAAAATTTGACCCCAGAGAATATCTTGGACCTGCACGTGAAGCGGCATATCACGTATATGTTGAGAGAATGAAAGCTTTCGGTCAGGCTGGTCATGCTGGTGACTATAAGCCATTGACTCTTGAAGATATGAAAGCTTATTACAAGAAGTAATATTTTTTATTCACATAGAATTTCTATAAGTAATATTTTTATCAAAATAAATTGAATAAAGGAGTGTTTTAAATGTGTGGAATTGTAGGTTACATAGGTCCTAAAAATGCAGTAGAAATTATCCTCTCTGGTTTGCACCGATTAGAATACCGTGGTTATGACTCCGCAGGTGTTGCAGTTGTAAATGAAAAAGGTTTGGAATTTATTAAAAGTGTCGGGAAACTCAAAGTACTTGATGCAAAATTGGAACAACACCCAATAAAGGGGCAATTAGGTATAGGACATACACGCTGGGCAACCCATGGAGAGCCCTCGGAAGTCAATTCCCATCCACATTTTGATATGAACATGGAAATTGCTGTTGTCCATAACGGCATTATTGAAAATTTTCACGAACTCCGCGAACAATTACAAGCAGAGGGTGTTAAGTTCAGGAGTCAGACAGACACCGAGACCATAGTTCATCTTGTAAGAAAATACTATGATGGTGATTTATTTAAGGCAGTTCAACGTGCCCTCAAAGATTTAAGGGGTGCTTATGCCATCGGTGTGATATGCAAGAATAACCCAGACGTTCTCGTAGCTGCAAGGAACGGCAGTCCACTTATTGTAGGTATAGGAGATGGAGAAGGATATATCGCTTCGGATGTGCCTGCTATTATGAAATATACCCGAAAAGTTATTTACATTGATAATGGACATGTCTGTGAGATAAAGAAGGATACTATTTGCATAGAGGATGTGGATGGAAATCCCATCCCTGTTCATGTTCACAATGTCGAATGGGATGATTCCGCAGCGGAGAAAGAAGGCTATCCTCACTTTATGTTAAAAGAAATTTTTCAACAAGCAGAAGTTCTTCAAAGCACGCTTCGTGGACGAGTGGAAGAAGGTTCTGATAAAGTGCAGTTAAGAGATATGAACATTTCTGAAGAAGAGTTAAAAGCTTGCCAGAAAATTTATGTTGTTGCATGTGGGACTGCATGGCATGCAGGAATGGTTGGCAAATACCTCATAGAAAAATTTGCACGTGTCCCTGTAGAGTTAGATTTAGCATCAGAGTTCCGTTATAGAGACCCAATTATTCCCCCAAATACAATTTTAATTGCGGTTTCACAATCAGGCGAAACTGCCGATACCTTAGAAGCCATCCGAATTGCCAAAAGTCGAGGTGCAAAGGTCGCATCCATTGTTAATGTTGTCGGTTCCAGCGTTGCACGTGAATCGCATGGGGTTATCTATCAGCAGGCAGGACCTGAAATTGGTGTTGCTTCTACAAAGGCATATACATCACAATGTATGGCATTTGCATTATTTACAATATGGTTAGGGCAAATTCGTGGGACACTCACAAAACAACAAGCCCGTGAAATGATAGAACATTTAAGAACGATTCCTGCAAAGGTTGATTATGTTTTGAAAAATCATGAAAAGGTGAAAGAATTAGCAAATCGTCCTGAATATAAAGACGCAGAAAGTTGCTTCTATTTAGGAAGAAATTTCAATTTCCCGAGTGCTTTAGAAGGTGCCTTGAAACTGAAAGAAATTAGTTATATCCATGCAGAAGGTTATGCTGCAGGGGAGATGAAGCATGGTCCGATAGCACTTGTAACCGAGACCTTCCCCGTTATTTGTATAGCAGTAAAAGGCGAAACTTACGAGAAGATGGTGTCAAATATTCAAGAAATAAAAGCAAGACGCGGTTTGGTTATAAGTGTAGCCACAGAAGGCGATGATGATATTGTTGCTCATAGCCGTGATGTTATCTATGTTCCTGATTGTTATGAGCCATTTAGCCCAATAGTTGTGGCTGTTCCATTACAACTTTTCGCTTATTACATAGCAGTTAATCGTGGTTGTGATGTAGACCAACCTCGCAATTTAGCCAAAAGCGTTACCGTCGAATAAAAGTTAACAAATAAAAATAAAAACGGGCAAATTAAAATAATTTGCCCGTTTTTTATTTCTATAATTAATATTACGCCTTACCTAAAAATATATTAATAAATTATGGTTTTTGTGTATTTTGCTTGTAGAAAATACGAAAACACTTTTTTCATTTATACCCTTTATGTGCTTCATAATAAATAATAGAGGGCATAGAGTATTACAACTGTGTGAAATTTTAATATAGGATTTAGTAACGATAGTGGTCGGGTTTGTAGGGTCCGTCAATGGGTACACCGATGTAGTCGGCTTGTTTTTGGGTAAGACGGTCTAATTTTACACCGATCTTTTCAAGGTGTAGTCTGGCAACTTCTTCGTCTAATTTCTTGGGTAGTGTATAAACTTTACCTTTTTCATATTTTTCAGGTTCAGTAAATAATGCAATTTGGGCGAGAGTTTGATTAGTAAATGAGTTAGACATTACAAAGGAGGGATGTCCTGTTGCACAGCCTAAATTAACTAATCTACCACGGGCAAGCAGGATGATTTCTTTGCCATCTGGAAAAATAAACTTGTCTACCTGAGGCTTGATGTTTTCTTCACGGATATTTTCCTGTTTTTCGAGCCAATCCACATCAATTTCTGCATCGAAATGACCAATATTGCAAAGTATAGCTCGGTGTTTCATTTTGAGCATGTGTTCACCACGAATAACATCGCAACAGCCTGTCGCAGTAACAAAAATATCGCCAATAGGAGCCGCATCTTCCATTCTCATAACTTCGTAGCCTTCCATTGCTGCCTGTAGAGCACAGATAGGGTCAATTTCGGTGATGATAACACGAGCACCCAATCCTCTCATTGCTTGGGCACAACCTTTGCCAACATCACCATAACCAGCAACCACAACTGTTTTCCCAGCAATCATAACATCGGTGGCTCTTTTAATCCCGTCGCCTAAAGATTCCCTACAACCGTAGAGGTTATCAAACTTTGATTTTGTAACGGAGTCATTGACGTTCATGGCACGAGTGAGCAGTTTGCCTTCTTTCATCATTTGATAGAGCCGATGGACACCAGTGGTAGTTTCTTCTGATACGCCAATCCAATTTTCGACTGTGCGATGCCAGCGGTCAGGGTCTTCTTGATAAATCTGGTGAAGTAGACTATCTACAATTTGTAGTTCTTTATGTCCATCACTGATAGGAGGAAGCTTTCCAGTTTTACGGACATGTTCTTCTAATTCATATCCACGATGAATGAGTAGCGTAGCATCGCCACCGTCATCTACTATCATATTAGGTGTTTCACCGTTAGGGAAGCACATGGCTTGATAGGTACACCACCAGTATTCTTCTAATGATTCCCCTTTCCATGCGAAGACAGGAGTTCCTGATGCAACAATAGCGGCAGCAGCCTGGTCTTGTGTAGAGAATATATTGCAAGAAGCCCAGCGAACATCTGCTCCTAATATTTTAAGTGTTTCAATTAATACAGCGGTTTCAATGGTCATGTGAAGAGAACCCATGATACGAGCACCTTTTAATGGCTGTTTTGTAGCATATCGTTCACGGAGAGCCATTAATCCGGGCATTTCATGTTCTGCTAATTCAATTTCTTTTCTCCCTAATTCTGCTAATTTAATGTCTTTAATTTTGTAGGGGAGGCCTGAGTGAATTTTTGGAAAACTTATGGGAGCAACTGCCATATTTCAACTCCTTTTTAGTGAGAGGTTTTCGTTATTTTGTTAATTATCTATATATTTTAAACGATTTAAGGTGGCTCTTTCACGTTTGTAATTATTGAAATGTAATATTTCCAAAGCAGGCAGTTATGTTACTTTTCTGCTCTACAGGAAAGATTTCTATAGTTATTACATGTTGAGTGCCAGCCCATTTTTCTACATTTACTGGTAGTGTTACCCATTGGGTGTCATTGATAGTCTGTTCAAAGACAGGATGATAATCTACTCTAAGTCGAAGTAAGAAAGGTTGGTTCTGAGGGGCACATGTCTCTATTGATAGTTGTTTAGCATTTGTTGGGATTTCAGATAAGTATTCAATAAGGGCGGGAACACCTTCTTCTGGCGGAGTAATTATAAGCACGTTATCATGATTAAATTTATTTTGAAAGACACCTACTTCCAATGATTTTTTGCACGACTTTACTTTCCATAGAGAGTTCCATTTTGCCACTTCTTCAGATGGTATAGGTGGGGTATGGATTTCTTTTTTATTTACCCATTGTTCTAATGTAGGTGGTGGAGTTGGAACTTGAATAGGGATTTTGTACAAGTTGTTTTCAATGCTTCCGCCAGCTTTTATAATGATTTGCTCAGCAACACGAACTGATGCATCAATGAGTGTATTCCATGAGTAGTTTGTAAAAATGAACTTATTATCACTAACTTTTGGCAGGTACTCTTTCCATACAGGTTCTAAAGCGGAAAAACCTTTCATACAACATAAGACACCTGCGGCTGATGAAGGATTACAATCGGCATCCTGACCGCAACGGGTTGTAATTTCAAGCGTTTTTTTCAGGTCTCCCTTACCATAGAGTAAGCCAATCGCAACATAGGCTCCATTGATTTTTGCATCAATGTTTACTAAATTCCCTGGAATGCAATCTATATCATCCTGCCATTTGTGTTCAATATATTTCCATGTTTCCAGCCAATCATCTGGATGTTGATGATAGGATGTTACAACATCTTCTATACATTTGCGATAGGTGCTTTCAGGAGGGATACATGAAAGCCCTATGCGAATCACTTCTTCAACATTATCATCAATAAAGAATGCCGAGGAATACATCCCTGCAATAAAATATCCAGCATAAAGCCCATCACCGTAATTCATGATGGAGCCAAAAACTTCTCCCAGTAGTTGCATTTCTTTGTATAGACCAGGTGTAATAATTCCAAACAGGTCACTTTCAATCTGAAAGTCAATATCATCAGCGTGATAATTAAAACGAGGATGGCCAGATAAAGGAGGCATAATACCCTTTCTTACATTCTCTCTACCTACTCTGTTGGCATGCCATAGCGGATATTTAGACTCAGCGAAGGCTTTCCCTGCCTGTTCGAATGAGATGTTAATGCCATACTTTTCAATGGCTTCCAAGAATGTCATTTCTACATATAAATCATCTTGTTCAAAGGTTCGTTCTAATGCTTCAGATGTCCATTCATCCAAAGGTTCGAGGATAGGAATTCCATTGGAACGAAATTCATACTTATCTCCATAAGTAACGCCTATCATTTGCCCTAACCAAGCCCCTTTACATTTGTCAATGTATTTTTCTCGGGAAAGTTCCCTAAATTCTGATGGGTTTATTGTTTGAGCACCTATTGTAAAAGCTAAGGTGAGAGGGATAATGAGAATAACATATCTTTTCATTTTGAGCCTCCTTCTGTTTCTTATAATGATTTAATAAAACCAGGTTCAAAGTCAACCCATACAGGGTCATACCCCTGGGCTTTAATGGCAGATACAACTTCTTCCACAGTTCTGTGGTCATCAATTTCAAATTGTTCTAATACTGGACGCTGTGAAGTAGTAGTATCCTGATATACTTTATAACCTCCGGGACGGGTTGATGACCCAGCACTCATTGAAGTAATGCCTAAAGGAATTAAGTGGTCCCGCACTTCCGCACTTTCACGAGTGCTTAAGTTAAAAGGAGAATAAGGCAGGAAGAGTCGCATCGCAGTAATAATTTGAACTAATTTTTCGAGGTTTACTAAATGTGGCACCTTAAAACGAGGAGGAGTATGTTTAAGCCTTGGGAAGGAAAGCGAAATGACGCTTTGCCAGCATGTCTTTTCTAAATATTTGGCGTGTAGTGCAAGCCAAACAACATCGAAACGCCAGTCACTGAGTCCTAATAGAACACCGCACGTAAGCCGACGGATACCAGTTCTCCCAGCTCTTTCAAGAGCATCGAGACGGTATAGATAATCCTTTTTCTTCCCAGACAGGTGAACTTTATCGTATGTGTCTTTATCGTAAGTTTCCATATATAAAGTAACACCTTCTGTTCCAGCATGTGCCAATTGGGCATAATGTGCCTCATCCATGGAATATACTTCGACATTGACAGATTTGAAATATTCTTTTGCGATACGTACTGCTTGCTCTATATATTCAACTGGAACACGATTAGGTGCATCACCTGTAAGGAGTAATACGGTCTGAATTCCTTTTTTACTTAATTCAATGCATTCTTCGCGTATTTGTTCTTCTGTTAATGTAACTCGTTTTTCTCGAATACCTGAGTGTGAAGCAAAATAGCAATATACACAATCAGATGCACAAAGATTCGAAAGATAAATAGGAGTGTATAAAGATATGGTTCTTCCAAAATGCCAGCGTGTAAGTTGATTTGCCTTTTGAGCCATTTTTTCAAGGAAGGGAACTGCTTTAGGAGAAAGAAGTGCAATTAAATCCTCAATGGATAAAGAATCGTTCTCTAACGCATGTAAAATCTTATCTTCATTAATTCCTTCATATATTTCCTGAATAAGGTCTGAACTCCACTTGTTGAGAATGTCTGAAAAAGAGTAAGGTTTCATATAATCAATCATTTTATATCGTTATTAAGATTTATTTTTAGAGTTAAACAAGAAACCTGTTAATGGAGAAGAAGCCTCGGCGGTATCACGTTGAGGGCCTAACCCAGCACGGAATGCTAATCGACCTGCTTCCGTGGCTAAACGGAAAGCAGTTGCCATTTTTTCATGGTCTTGTGCGTCTGCAAGAGCGGTATTAACGAGAACTGCATCTGCACCCATTTCCATTGCTTCTGCAGAATGAGAAGGTGCTCCTAATCCTGCATCTACAACAACGGGAACATTAGATTGCTCTATAATAATCTTTATCAGTTCTTTTGTTTTTAATCCCTTATTGCTACCGATGGGAGAACCTAAAGGCATAACTGTTGCTGTGCCTAATTCTTCTAATTTTTTAGCAAGTATGGGGTCTGCCTGAATGTAAGGAAGAACTGTAAAACCATCCTTAATTAATAATTCTGCCGCTTTAAGTGTCTCGATGGGGTCAGGTAGTAAATATCTGGGTTCTGGTGTCAGTTCTAATTTTACCCATGGCTCTAATCCTGCAGAGCGGGCTATGCGTGCTAATTTTAATGCTTCTTCTGCGGTTCTGGCTCCACTGGTATTGGGTAAAATAAGAATCTCTTTGGGGTTGAGGACAGAAAGGATACTGTCATTTTCTGGTTTTTTTAGGTCTACTCGCCTAAGTGCTACTGTTACAATTTCTGTGCCTGAAGCCTTTATTGTTTTTTGTAATGCTTCTGCTGATGGAAATTTGCCAGTGCCAATTAAAAGACGGGATTTAAATTTTCTTCCGGCAATAATTAGCGGGTCATCAAATAAATATGTATTATTTATTTCTTCCATTTGATATGCCTTTTGGAATAATTAAGTTATTAGATATAACAAAGAATGGTTTAATCTCATTTCGATTGATGTATTATATTTTATCAAAAATGAGGATGTTAACGGGTTAGTTTTCAGGCAAGTTAAGATACGAGCCTTCTTCGCTGGGTTTGATTTCTATCCATGCTTTTTTGGGGTCAAACTTAGGCAAACGCCAGAGTATCTCAGGAGTAATGTCTTGAGCATAGATTGGGCTTGTCATAGCATATACTTCCACATCGCCAAATCCTTTTTGTTTTTCAGGTGGGCCTATAATTCTTAATCTATATGCACCACTTCTTGTAGGTTTATCTGTGAATCTAAGTGTAAAATTATCACTTTCAACTATTTTTGTTACAATTGGTCTACCGTTAAATATGACCTCTAATTTTTTTCCTTTAGCATTTGTAACAATCGCTTCAAATCGTATGTCAATACCTAATGGGACAATGCCACCAATAGATACATCAATTTTATTGTCTGCTAATGAATCCGCAACAAAACTGAGTTTTGGACCATTGGGTCCAGAAGAAACATAGGTTCTGCCGAGACGAATACCATCAAGAATAGCGGACAACGATTTTTTTTCAGCTCGAACATAGGTTATAGGTCTTCCTAAAGGCACAGATGGGTTTGATGAATGACTTCCAGCAATACCGCATATCATAGCACCTCTTGCTATTTCATAGTCCCAGAAACGGGCTGCCTGAATATTAGCAGAAACATTAGCAATGTTAGACTCATTTACTGCCGCGGCAAGTGAATAAATAAATTTGCCATCCTTTTTTTCTTTAATCCAGTCATCTAATTTATCCATTGTTAATGGGGGAATGGCTCTCCACTCTCTACACCAGACCTGGATGGCGTTTACATAATTTAATCCCCATTGCCAAAATCCTGTTGGGAAACATGGATGTGCAATTGCGAAAATGCCACCTTGAGCCTGGACACGGATACATTCCCCTTGTGCTTCAGGGATAGTTGATGGTATATCGAGGGGGGTTCGTGGACAGTACACAAGTGCATAACCCATTTTGTCATTACCCCATTTCATTGCTGGAATGAGGACAATCTTCTCAGATTTATATTCTGGGTCTTCAATAGATTTTAGTGTATTTATGTCGGTAATGGCTAAGAAATCGAGATTCTCTTTTTCCGCCCTTTTAATGAGTTCGCCTACTGATTCAGAACCGATACTATATTTGGAAAAGGCACATAGTTCCCCTTTATACCATCCTGGCTTGTCATTAAGAACTTTATCATTTATAGGAATCGTCTTTTTACCTGGGATATCCAATGGATTATATGGGTCGGTTCCTGCTTCAATTTCTACTCTATCAAGAACAAGGTCACAATCACCATCGAAATCTCTAAGGACGAGAGGTCCTGTTGTTCCCTCTAATAGAGTTATAGGTAAAAAAACAGGTTGGTTTTCTTTAATTGTAATGTCTTTTATCTGAACCATGACAGGAACGCCATTGTCGTAGGCGAATATATAGGCGCGAAATTGCCCTATAGGAACGTTCTGTTCTCCTTTTCCCTCTGGAAAGTCAAAACGATATCGTTTTCCTGTCTCTAATTCAAGCAAGTCAATACGAGCACCCCAATATTTTCCAACTGCATCTGTTACATCGATGTCTAATGTGCCTGTAGGCCCAGAATACGTGTTATATGTCTGATTCTCAAATTGGTGAGTGACCGTAGGTTTTTGAGAGGGAGTCTCTTTTTTAGGAGTTTTTTTCTTGGCATACGTATTTTGGGTGATTAAAATTAAGGTAACAGTTATGGTAATAACTAAAAACAACTTTTTTAATTTCACTATCATTAATTATGTCCTATTTGGTTTCTATATGTTAGAAATAGCAACGTGCACCTATATAAATATTTGAATTTTCCATAAATTGCCCAAAAAATGTGTATGGCTCGTTTCCAATAAAAATATTAGCACCTCCTTCGACCCACCAATTGTCATTGATTTTATAACGTATATTCGGTCGTAAATATGAGTCCTGGTCAGTTGGTGAGTAATACATGAACCATGAAAGGATAAGGTTTTGATTTAATAATTGACGTGTGAGCCGTATTGTGGTGACTAAACGGTCCTGGTCTTTGTTATGAACCCAGAAAGGTTGTGCTTCTTTATATTCGTCATAATCTAACATGTGTTCAAGATAAATCTGCAAACCGCCTGTAAAATCTTTAGTCAGTTCTTGTTCATACCCGACAAGGAATCGGAATTCGGAATTGTTTATAAATGGGCTATTACCATCTCTATCTTCTTTAGAATCGTAATAACCCATTTCAATGGAGAGAATCCCTTTCCATACAGGACCACGAAGACTGGTTCCATAAACATTTAGTTTAGGGAAGAATGCCTGTAATGGTGGATATAGTTTTTGACCGCCAGGACTTTTCCATCTACCAGAATAACTGTAAAATGCCAATTCAAATGTGTTTATTTTGCGGTAGGCACGAAAAGCCCACTCATCATCATGGAACCAGTCGCCTGGATGGTCAATACGCACTTCGTTATCCTCACCCTGAAGACTGTTGAATAATGGATTCCAGAACGTAATGGGGTCGCCTGTAATATATCTGTCAGGAGTAAATCGTGGAGTATAAACAATTTCAAAATTGAACCATTCGGGATATAAGCCCAATTTGATGGAATCAGATGGGGCTTTCAAATATTCTTGTTCTCTTCCAACAAAGTAGGAGTTCCAGTCTTTGGGGAACAGGTCATTAATGAAAAGCATATCTCCCGTACCCCATGTTAAGATTTGTCTTCCTAACCGAATATCTAAAAACGATGTGATTGTCCATGATATTCTTGCTTGGCGTAGGTCAAAATTGAGTTCTTCTTCAACAAGGTCACCATAAAAGTCACCTGTAGTTTCTATCTCAATTTTGTCCCAAAATTTTTCAGCTTTAAGTTGTAACCGAGATTCACCAAGAATTAAGTCTTTGGATTGTTGTTTGTCTTCTCGATAGCGAGTGCCAATTCGGTTGTCCAAAAAGCCTTTTATGTCAATACCTAATGGTTTCTTTTTCTCTTGTTTTGCTTTCTCTGTTTTTGGTTGGTCTGGAGTCGGGGCTTGTTCAAGACCTGCGGGTAGTTGCGGTTCGTTTGATGGAGTAGATTCTAATCCTTGTGGTAATTGAGGTTCATTTGAAGGTAACGTATTGTTTAAACCTGCAGGTAAAGGAGGTTCATTATGATTCGTTGATTCTGAAGAGGATGATAATCCTTTAGGTAAGGCAGGTTCATCTGTATAGGAAGTGGAAGGGATAAGAGTTGTTAAAGATAATAAAAGGATAGATAAAATAACAAATAAATAAAACAAATCAATCTTTATCAGGGAGTTAATGTTATTGTCCATTTTTATCTTCCTTCAATAAAATAAATAATAATATATTTTATTATGTATTTTTCTTATCAAAAAAATCGTCAGATATCTTCAATATATTTAAAATTTGTTCCCCATACATTTTCAGGCGAACAGGTCCTAAAATTTTTAATTTTATGAGGTCAGAATGGGTTTTAGGTCCTGCATGGGCGAGGATAGATATTTTATTTTTTGTTAATACAACATCCGAATCAAGATTCCGAGAAGTGGCTAAATTTCTTCGCCATTTCATAAGCAGAGAAACCCTGTTTTTTACTCGTGGGTCGTTATTTTTTCTATGTGAAATATTAATAGGTTCTTTATTTATAAGTGCTTCCCCAATTATTTTGATTAATTCTTGTTTGTTAATATGTTTTGAGATAGATTGTGCACCTTGAATTTTTTCCAATTTCTCTAATGAAGTTGGTAACGACCGTGATATGTTAATCAAACAACGATTTGAGATGAGTTTATTAGGTTGAATGTGGATTTTTTCAGCAAGCGTTTTTCGGTAGTAGTAAAGAGCCTTAAGGGCTTTTATGTTTTTTTCTGGGAGATTCCTATTGCCAAGTAAATTAAGAAATTGAGAGGCATCTTCATCTTTAGAAAATTCATGGGGTAATTCTTCAAAAATTTCCTTTGCTTCTTCCCATAATCCCTTTTCTATTAGTTTTTCTTTCATTATTTCTTCTAATGGAATTAAGTAGTGAGAATCACGATAAGCATAACTTAATTGTTGTTCTGATAAAGGTCTTTTTTTCCAGTCTGATTTTTGATATTTTTTGTCATGATTAATGTTTAGAATGGAGTGAAGGAGAAAAACGAGTCCTAAGTGCTTATAACCTAAGAGTTTGCCAGCCCACATCGTGTCAAAAAGGTTTTTTACTTCCCAGCGGTATTGTGTCCAGAGAAGACGAAGGTCGTATTCACAAGCATGAAAGATTTTTTCAATATTGGGATTGGCTAATAACGTTCCTAATTCGGAAAAGTCAAAATTTGCTAATGGGTCAAGGAGAAAATCATAACCCCTTACTGATATTTGAATTAGACAAATTTCACCAGGGTATTCATAAATGGAATTAGCTTCAAGGTCTAAAGCGATTTTAGGTTCATTACTTAATATTTTTAATACTTTTTCCCAGTCTTTTCGTGTCTGAATAAGATTATAATTGTTAATTACAAAATCAATATTTTTATGAGGCATATAACACGTATCAATATTATTTAATTGTAGATAGTTTACAAATTCTTTTTTGCATAAGCGATTCCATTTTCAAATATTTTCAACCCATCTCCAGAACCTTCCAATTTAATGCGGTTCCAGAGAGGATGTAATTTTGAGTCCCAGAACCCTTCTGGATGTGGCATAAGCCCAAAAATTCTACCGTTAGGGTTACATATCCCAGCAATATCATTGATAGAACCATTAGGATTGCTTGGATACTCATTGTTTGCAAGTGTTCCATCTGGCTTCATGTATTGTAATACAATTTGGTTTTGCTTGTGTAATTTTTCCAAAACAAGTGGGTCTTTGGTTAAAAACTTTCCTTCTCCGTGTCGCACAGGTAAATCTAATTGGTTTATGTCTTTTGTCCATACACAAGGTGAATGGGGATTTATTTTTAGATGTACCCATCGGTCTTCAAAACGGCCAGAATTGTTGTGGGTTAATGTGACTAATTGTTTAAATTCGCCATCGAATAAGGGAAGAATTCCCATTTTTACCATGACTTGAAAGCCATTACAGATTCCAATTATTAATTTTCCATCATTAATAAATTTTTGGAGTGGTTTTTCCAATCGGTAGCGGATTCTATTTGCAAGGATTCTTCCAGAGGCGACGTCGTCGCCGAAGGAGAACCCCCCAGGGATAGCGAAGATCTTTGAAGATTCGAGATAATCTGGTTTTTCAATAAGGTCATTTAAATGAATAAGTAATGGTTCAGCACCTGCTTTTTGGAAAGCGTATGCCGTTTCGCGTTCACAATTAATACCAAAACCTGTTAGTACAAGAACCTTAACCATAGTATATCCTTAAATACGCAATGTTTTTTGCCATGCCTCTTTAAGTTCGTAAATGGTAGTGTGTATAACTGGATGTCCAGTATATCCATTTATAGTAAAATCAGGGGCAGAGGTAACGTTACCAAGATAATAAATATTTACATCGTTCATTAATTTTAAAAATGCGTTCTCTTTATGTTCTGGGACAGAGACAATATGTCGGCAGGGTGTTTCACTAAATAGGGAGACTATATCATCTTCAATTTGTAGTGGTTGTATGTTTATTTCCATACCAAGAGCACCAGCAAATGCACTTTCCGCTAAGGTGACTGCAAGTCCTCCATCGGAACAGTCATGGCATGAGGAAATTAACCCTTGTTTAATAGCCTCATGGATTCGTGTATATTGTATTACAGCTTCTGTAGGTGTAACGATTGGAACAGTTCCACCCTCGATATTATTTAATACTGCCCATTCACTTCCGCCGAGTGCCTCAACAGTTTTACCAATAAGATAGATTCTATCACCGGGTTGTTTTACATCCATCGTCATTGTTTGCTGAATATCATTTATAAAACCGATAGCTGTGAAAAGTAATGTGGGAGGTATTGAAATTTTTATATTGCCAATCTTATAGTCGTTTTTCATACTATCTTTACCGCTAATAAGCGGGATTTTGTATGTAACACATGTATCGTATAGTCCTTGGCATGTTAGGACTAATTGGGCTAATTTATGGGCACCATCAGGAGTTTTTTCACTTTCTACAGGGTCAGGCCAACAGAAATTGTCTAAACCCGCAATATCTCCTAATTGCACTCCTACTGCAACAAGATTTCTAACAGCTTCATCCACAGCATTCGCAGACATTTGATAACAATCGAGGTCACTGTATTTGGGGCAAATACCGCATGCGACTGCAAGTCCACGATTGGAGTCATATACTGGTCGTATGACAGAGGCATCGCCAGGTCCATCGTAAGTTGCACCTTGAAATGGTTTTAATATGGTTTGTGCCTGTACCTCATGGTCATACATCCGCACAAAGGATTCTTTACTACATACATTTAAACTACCTAATACCTTTTTTAGGTCATCAGTTAAATCCAATTTTTTGGGGATATTAAATCTTTTTGATGGTGAAGGTGTAAGTTTTGCTCTTAACTGCATTGTAGGGACACCCTCATGGAGGAAATGCATAGATAAAGAGGCAATTAATTTATTATTGTAATAACAGTTAAGATATCCAGAATCTGTAAATTTACCGAGAACCGTTGCCTCTACGTCTCTACGCTTTGCAAGTTCGAGAAATTCATCAATGTGTTCAGGTGGTACTGCGAGAGTCATTCGTTCTTGTGATTCAGATAGAAAAATCTCCCATGGTGCAAGCCCAGCATATTTAAGAGGTGCTCGGTCTAAATAAACATTTGCACCTCCTGGAATTCTTGCCATTTCTCCAATACTTGAAGATAAGCCACCTGCACCGTCATCGGTAACTGCATTGTATAAAGACCGATCCCTTGCCTCAAAAAGGAAGTCCGAAAGTTTCTTCTGCGTAATGGGGTCGCCTATTTGGACGGCTGTGACTGGGGAACCTTCATGGAGCTCTTCCGATGAGAAAGTAGCACCGTGTATTCCGTCTTTGCCTATTCTTCCGCCAAGCATAACAATCAGGTCGCCACTGCGTGCTTGTTTCTCATGGCTGGGTTTCCCATTAATCTTATTAGGGATTATTCCACCTGTGCCACAGAAGACTAAAGGTTTCCCTAAAAAACGTTCATGAAACACAATTGCTCCATTAACTGTGGGTATACCACTTTGATTGCCTCCGTCTCTCACACCAGCATGAACGCCACGGAGCACTCTTCGTGGATGGAATAATCGTTCTGGAATTTTCCCTTCATAGAAAGGTGATGCAAAACAAAATACATCTGTATTGAAAATACAACGGCAACCTAAACCAGCACCTAAAATATCACGATTTACACCAACAATACCTGTAATAGCACCACCATAAGGGTCAAGTGCTGAAGGGCTATTATGTGTTTCGACTTTCATTGAAATAAGATGATTATCATCAAATCGTATAAGACCTGCATTATCGTGGAAAACACTTACCAGCCAATTAATTTCGGATTGGAGTTTTTCTGTAACAGATTTTATATATGTTTTGAATAGACTATTGATTTTTTGGGTCTCATTATCATTTTCGAAGTTAATCTCTGCATTAAATATTTTATGTTTGCAGTGTTCAGACCATGTTTGTGCCAAAATTTCTAATTCAATATCAGTTGGACAATCAGGTAAATTATGCTTTTTCCTATGGTTCTTCGTTTCTGGATTCTGATAATAGTCTTTAATGGCTTTCATTTCACGTAGGTCAAGGGCTAATAATCTTTTTTGGCTTAATTCAACCAATCCTTTATCGTCCAAATCTAAAGAAATGGTTTCTACAATGCTTTCCGTTTTTTCCTTTACAATAGGAGGTGGTAATAAAAAAAGGTCATCTTTTGTTGAAAGTTCATTTAGAGATAGCACACACCAGTGTTGGATAAGTTCATTTGCAAGAAGTTCTCTCGCAATTTTTGAACAAAGGTCTTTAGATAAACCTGCAAACCAATACATTGTTGATTTGAAAACAAGTTCATCCGATTTTAAATCGCGAGAAATGGTATCCTGAATTCCCTCTCGTGCACTTTTACCAACATTGTCCGTAACTCCAGGGCGAAATCCAACCTCAACAACATGTTGGTATTCATGGGAGAAGAGAATATGCTTATTTATTGATGAAATTTGTATTACAGAATCGGTAAATAATTCATTTGCTATTTTTATTAGTTCATGTTCTGTGAGATTTGCCATGATTGTATATACATCAACCACACGAATAGAATTACAGGTAATGGCTAAATCGTCTTTTATTTGTGAACATAAACTTTTACCGATAGGGTCCGTCAGTTCCGGTCGAACAGAGACTTCAATTCGGTTGAGCATATTTTAAATTCCCTTTATAATACACTTTCCTTTCGCCATTGATTATTTTTCCTACAATATGTACAGTTACACCTGCTTGTTCGAATGCTTTCAATACTTTGGGTAGATGTTCTTCTGGAATGATAAATAGTAAACCAAGCCCCATATTAAAAACACGCAACATTTCTTCATCATCTACATTTCCAGTTTCTTTTAAGAAGCGGAATAGGTATGGCACTTCCCAACTACCAAGGTTAATTTCCGCACCTATATTTTCAGGTAGAATTCGCGGTAGATTTTCTGTAATACCCCCTCCTGTAATATGAGCCATACCACGAACGTCTGCTAACTTCATGACTATTTGCATAATCTTTGAGTAGCAGAGATGAGGAGCCATTAAAGTATCGTATACGGATTGATTTGTTCCTGGAAATGTATCTTCTAATTTTAATTTTGCTACTTCAAAACATATTTTACGTGCGAGGGTGTATCCGTTTGTGTGTAACCCTGAAGAAGCAAGTCCGAGTATAACATCGCCAGATTGAATATGTGAGCCATCAACGATTTTTTTACGGTCTACAATTCCAACAATAGTTCCTACAAGGTCATACTCTTCTGGTTTATATACATCAGGCATTTCTGCAGTCTCTCCTCCGATGAGAGCACAACCAGCCTGACCGCAACCTAATGTGAGCCCACGTACAACCTCAATAATTGTCGAAGGATTTAATTTGCCCATGGCAATATAATCAAGAAAAAAGAGAGGTTTTGCACCTTGAACTAAAATGTCGTTTACGCAATGGGAGACGAGGTCAATTCCCACTGTATCATGTTTATTTGCCATAATCGCTAATTTTAGTTTTGTTCCTACTCCGTCAATACTTGAAACGAGAACAGGTTCTTCAATACCTTGTAAGTCAGGTTGGAAAAGTCCACCAAATAATCCTATGTTATATAAGACTTGGTCGTTGAACGTCCTTTTAACTAATTCTTTAATTTCGCTAACTGCTTCATTCGCAGCGTCAATATTAACGCCTGCGTCTTTATAACTTAATTTTCGTGTTTCGTCGTCCATAAATTATTCCTCTAATTAATTGCCCAATAAATTGGTAGTATAATAGCATATATAGAAATATAAATCGAATAGAGCATACCTTTACTATAAGGGAGGTAATATTAGAATTCATGGAAAAGGTGAAAAATGAACTTTATCATCAAATATGAATATGAATTTATTTAAAAATGAAAATGTAATTCATACCTTAATATTTTCATCAATTGTTTTGCCTCCTTTAATTTTTTCTTTTGAGTTCACTTCCTTCCTATATCCCAAAGAAATTGTGTTGAGTGGTTTACTTCTACTCTTGTTTCCATTTTTTTTGGCACGAACTGAAACGTTAGTTGTTAATCTTCATTCCCTATTATTCTTGATTTTAATTTTATTTTTTTGTTTGAGCATATTTTATGCGAAAGTGCCAGAACAAACGTTGATTAGAGTAAGTGAACTAACCTTGTTTTTAGTTTATATTATTGTTATAGATGATTTTTGTGTGAAGAGTACTTATAAAAATGCTATGGATTTAGGAATCATTATTTCTGGGTTGGGTATTTCATTAACATTAATCATTCAAAAATATAATATAGTACCAGTTCTATTCCCTACATTTCCCGAGTATAAACAACTATATTCTGTATTTGGCAATCAAAACCTTGCAGGTTCGTATATTGCCTTGTCTATGATTTGGCTATTGACTCGCAAACAAGAAATTATAAGAAAGAATTTATATGTTGTTTTATGTTCTTTTGTTCTTGGATACGGTTTATTTTTGAGTAATTCTCGGTCATCATGGATTGCTTTTCTATTTTGTTTTATTCTTTTTATTTTTGATATGGGTAGGGATAAGGAAGATAAGTATCATTTATCTATTGGTTTAAGTTTAGGCATTTTATTGGCACTTATTTTAGCATTACCTACTGTTATACCACGGATTACACAATCTTTTTCAGGAAGTGATGTTGGGTTTCGTACACGGCTATGGATATATGACGGTACTATCAGAATGTTTTTAAAGAATCCATTATTAGGGGTTGGATTTGGAAATTATTATTATTGGAGCCCGAAATATTTGGGGGATGCTTTACATTCAAATTACGGTAATACTCATTATAGGAATGAATTGTTAACTTTGCATGCTCATAATGATATTTTGGAGTTACTTGCAGAAGGTGGAATTATAATTGGGATATTAATACTTATTTTCTATTTCCTACCAATTATACTTTATCGAAAGAATTATGTTTGGATTGTATTTTTAATAACATCACTTTTTAATCCCATATTTATTAGCGGATTTCATATAAGTATAGCGTTATTTTCTTTGATGAACCATATAAATATTGGGACTAAGAGTGTGATGAATATATTAAGCAGATATGAATTATTTTTAAATAGAAAATGGAGATATGTAGTAGTTGTTTTAGGAATATTTATTATGGTTTTTCTTTCATATACGTTGTGGTTACCTGATTATAAATTAAGGCAGGCAGAAAAACAGTTAATATTACATATAGATTGTTCGAGCCATTACCAGATGTTAGTAAAATCAAGATTTGCCTCTTATGCAACGTGGGAAGGGTATGCCCAATCACTAATACTAAAAAAAGATTATGAAAATGCCTATCATGTTCTAAAAAAAGCATTAGAAAAGACGGACTCAGGGTTTATATATTTATTATTAGGTAGATGTGCAAGCGAGTTAGGAAAAAAAGAAGAAAGTATCCGATGGTATCGTGAATGTTTATATCGATTTCCCAATAATATAGAGGCTCAAGAAGGGGTAAAAGTTAACTCAGATTTGCAATAAAAAGGCTTTGTACTATAGCTACAAAAGGGGTGTTGTTAGAAGTAGATATTTTTATTGTGTAGTTTGTATCGGTTTCAATAGGTAAGTTCACTTTATATCTTTCGCTTCTTAGTTTTTCATAAATTATAGGTTTTGTTTCCCCTCGATTTACTTCAAGAACAAACTCATCAGCGTCATTTAGAAATAAAGTAATTGTTATTTCTTTTGAGCGTGTATCCAGCCAATAAGAACCAGTGCTATTCCATAATATATTACGTATTACGGGGGAACCATCTTCACTTTTTATTTCTAATGAACGAGTTGAATTTGGATATTGAGTGCGGAAAAAACTAACAGTAGACGGAATTTGGGAAATAGGATTAATAAACCGTTTGAGTTGATAACTTTCGGATAGAGTAAGAAGTAAAATGGTAGATATTAGTAAGGATAAAATATACAGTAAACAGATATTTAAGGCTTTAAGGAGTGAGATGCCGAATGTTCCTAAAATAATAAGAAAAGCAAAAAGTGGGATAAATGCAAATCCCCAGAGGATAATGAATTTAGGTAGCCATGAAAATAAGAAAACAATAGAGGCTATCAGTATTCCAACCAATATAATAAGATTTGGATGTATGCTTTCTTTAACTCCCATAATTTTCGAAATTAAATTTATAAGTAGGGGTGAAATAATTAAAAGGGAAAATCCAGTGATAATTCGAGATAATAACAATTCATTTTGATAAATATCCCAGAATGATAAATGTGTATGTAAAAGGGTTGGTTTTTGTAGCCAAAATGTGAGCGACATAAATATGTTGATTGAAACAAAAATAATAAGGACTAAACCGAGGAATAAGGTAATAATTTCAGGTGTTAAGTTAATCAAAACATTTTGAGAAAATCCCGTGGTTGATAAATTTGGTGGGCTTGTTGAAAGTCTTAATGTCTCTCCACATTTCCAACAGTGGTCATTATCTTTAGGATTTTCAGAGCCACAACGTTTACAAATTGACTCGGGCAATAAATCAAAGTCCGTTGCAAGGATTACAGGGAAGGGACGTTTTTTTACAGTTTTTCTTTCAATGTGTCGTTTAAGTCGTTCAATCGCCACATGTGCCCATTTATGTTCAGGACATATCTCATGTAATTTTTCATAAGTTTGTTTAGCTAAATCATATTTACCAATAGTAACGTAAATTCTGCCAAGTTGTTCATATAAGCCAGGTTCATTACCCCAGATTTCAATTGCTTTTTTTAATTTCTCTATCGCATCTTCATATTTCCCCAATCGGTAAAGTGTTGCAGACAAGAATCGGTAAACATTTATATGTGGTTCCCATTCGTTAACTAAGACGGTAAGATGGTCTAACGCTAAGGAATAATCTTTATTTTGATATAGTTTTTTTGCTAATGTCCATCGTTTTTCATAGTCTTTAGGATTTTTTTCAACGTAGTCAAGTAGGTCAAGAAGGTTCAACGTTCCATCACCTTTTCATTAAAAAATTAACTATTTTTTCTTTTCTTTTTTCGTTCTTTTTTCCGTGTTTCTTTATATTTAGCTAAATTTATTCTATACAAAATTTCATTGACAACCCAAGCAATAATTGCACCTACAACAGCTGACATACCTATAGTAAAACCAATACGTGTACCCTTTGAATAATCATACACTAAAAAACCAGCCAGAAAATAATTAGGGACGAGAAGTAATAGACTACAAATAATCCAAAAAATCCATCCAACGGATTCAATATTTTTGAACTGTTTCATTTAACTCCTTATCCTTTAGTTTTTTGAGGTTGTGGGATTGTTAGTGTAAATTGAGTTCCTTTATTAATTTGACTGGAAACGGTGATTTTTCCACCGTGTTCTTCCACAATTTTCTTCGTAACCGAAAGTCCTAATCCAGTGCCTTTATATCCCTTTGTAGTAAAGAAAGGCTCAAAGATGTGTTTGATATCCTCATCGGATATCCCCTTGCCATTATCAGAAATAGTTATAACTAACCCATTATTTTTAGAAAATGTTGCCTTGATATCAATACGCCCCCCGTTTTCTGGGATAAAATCTGTAGCATTTAATAAGAGATTCGTAATGCAATGCATAATACCATTGGGGTCAAGATATACATCATCTTTTATTTCTGAAAGGTTAATAGTTAAGGTGATGTTTCGACTTTTAAATAGGTCGGAAAATATTTCAGTTACTTTATTTATAATACTCTCAAGGTTGCAATACGTCTTTTGTGGGATGCGGGGTTTTGAAAATAAAAGCAAATCTTGAACAAATTCAGAAACGAAAAATGAAGTTCGTCGTAGAACAGGCCATGCTTTATGAACGATAGGATAGTTTTTTTGTTGCAGTGCCTTATCCATAAGCTCAGTACTGGTGAGCATCCCTGTGAGAATATTTTTTAAGTGATGCGTCAATGCTGTAATTGTATATCCAATCGCAGCAAGTCGTTCCGATTGTAGTTTCTCCTGAATAAGTTGTGAATTTACCACTGCAGTTGATGCCCAAGAGGCAAGAATTTCAAGGAAACGTAAATCCTCATGAGTAAAATCATTTCCATCGAGTTTGTTAACCATTTCAAGGACACCTATTAAGCGCTTACGGTCAATCATAGGGACCGCAAGTAAGTTTCTTGTAGAAAAGTTCGTTAACGTATCTACCTCAGAAAAGAAACGTGGGTCATTCTTGACATTATTTACAATTATCGGTTTCAGTGTCCTTGCTACTTCTCCTGCAATACCACGGTCTATTGGAATACGTATTTCCTTTTTAGTTATTTCTGAACCAACTGGTCCTAATGTAACCTGAAAGGATAATTCTTTCCGCTTTTCATCGTATAGCAAGAGAGAACCTGCCTCCGCATTACTCGCTTTTCTACATTCCTCAGTAATAATAGTAATGAGTTGGTCTATATCCGTTAAATTTGAAAAGAAATGTTGAACACGGTAGATAGCTTGAACGTAACCTCGTATTTCCTCATTAACCCACGATAATTTTGTAATTTGACTTTCTGCTGAATTATCCATATTAGTAGCTTCTTGTCCTATGTATAGAGTGCTATTTGTATTTTTCTAAATGTATTAAATGTTTTATCCTTCGTTCTGATTGAAGTTCCTTAATTTGATTGAATAATAACACACATTTATCAGATTTTAATTCAGGTAAGAATGATAATATAAAATTTCTTAATGTATCTTCATCAACAAAATCACAAAAAGAATCATATAATTGCACAAGAGATTTCAATTTATCCTTTAATAAAATCGTTCTCTTTATTATCGCCGAATCTAAATCAATGATAAAAATTCGTTTACCATCTGTTGTTAGTAAATTCTTACCCGATACGTCCTTGTGGTATATTTTCTTTTCCCATAAGGAAAAAATGAGATTATGAATAGAATTGAAAAATTCGGGCAAGGAGACCCCTTTTTGGATATATATTTTATTCTTTACAAACATTTCAACATTACAACTATCATTGATAAATTCTGTTATAAAAATATGCTGGACTGGTATGAAATACTGACGTAATTCAATATACCCGATAGGTTTAGGAGTTGAAATAGAATGAGAATCTAAATACCTGCTTATGTTCCAGGCATTCTTACACCGCCTACGAAGTAACAAATGCCTTATCATACCTTCAAAACGACTGTATGTTGTTTTCTTAACAAAATAATTATCTACTTTGAGTGAAATAGATTTATCTGTTTTTTTAATTATTTCTGTCGCATAATTGATTTTGGTTATCAAATCATCTATATCTACATCTCTATTATTTAGCAGAGCATGATATATTTGTTTTTTTATGATGATAGTCATATCTAAAAAGTTATGTGTTTCTTAATCAAGGTTTTAATAGATACCCACGTTAGATGTGGAGATGCAAGAAGGTTTGCTAAAAATGAAAACGTAACATCTCCATATCCTTTTAATAACGTATTATAAAAATGTAATGGTATATTTCTTTTAATAAATGAACGTTTTAATCGGATAAGATTAAAGGAACGATGAAAATTATTGAGATTCTTCTTAGTCATTGCCTTATCGAAATCAATAAGAAAAACAGAATTGGATTTAGAATCAATTAAGATGTTTCTTGTCTGTAAATCTTTGTGATAGACCCCTAATCTATGCATTCTTTTTATAATCTCTCCTGTTTTTAGTGAAATATTTTGTTTCTCATCGTTAGAAATAGAATCAGATATTAAAAATTCTTCAAGGGTATATGCGTCTGGGATATATTGTGTAATAACCCCACATTTATAAAAAACATGTTTTTTAATCCAGAAAATGCCTAAATACTCAGGAACAGGCAAATTGTTATCTAATATACGGGTGAACAAATTAAATTCATTCAAACAACGATTTGTTAAAAACCAATACTTAAAAAAACTAAACAATCCACCATGTGTATATATCTTGATTAATAGTTTATGTTCTGTGTCTATGGGTAATAGATATATAACATCTCTACCAACCGATAACGTTTTTATATTCTGTGGCAAGTCCCCATTAAGAATACTGGAACATACATGTTCTATATGTAAAGGTAAAGTGTTCTTTAAAATTAAATGTAAATTGTTTTTACGATGTGAAGAATAATTATTATTTGAATTTAATTGCATAAAAAAATCTAAAATTTTAAGGTTAGAAATAATTATAAATTAAGTGAATATTATTTTTGAAATAAGGAATATTATACCCAGAGAAAAGCACATAGAATAAATGTAAATAATCTATATGTGAAAAAAACAAACCTCAACTTGTATGTTAAGGGAGGAGGCGGTAGGCTTGGGCGAACCTACCGCCTAAATAGCGGGGGGTGTCTGAGAAATTGCTCTGTAGGCGCAAGAGGAAAATTCATATTCAATTTTATATCGAAGTTTTGGGCTGGTCTGAGGAATCGGGTATATGCAATTCCCAAACACCAAATATATAGTAGCACAATATATAGTAGTTTGTCAAGTATTTTTTCTAAAATTTTTTAAATATTTTTTTAATTTTTATGATTATTTAATGGTAGGTAAGTTACTTGAAAAGTTGAAGTTTTTAATAACATTTTCTTATACTATTTACTAAGTTGACGAAAGGAATTCTTTTTCAAACGAAAAATTAAATGATGAAGAGGGTATTTTTATGATTTTCATTCCAAAGGAAGTTTACCCCAAAGAGACTCGAGTACCAATTGTTCCTGATACTGTAAAAAAATTAGTTAAGTTAGGGGCAGAGGTATGTATTGAGCACGATATGGGGTGGAGTTGCGGTTATTCAGATGCACAGTACACTGAAGTAGGTGCAAAAGTCATAGCACGCGAAGATGGATTAAAAAATGCAGATATTGTTCTTCGATTACGGAAACCTCCTATTGAAGAAATTAAATTAATGAAAAAAGGTTCTTTACATATTAGTTATTTGGAACCCTTCTTTGATTTTGCAATTCAAGATGAATTTATTAGGAATGAAGTAAATGCAATATCTATGGAAATGATTCCGAGAACCACATTAGCACAAAAAATGGATGCACTGAGTTCGCAGGCGAATTTAGCGGGATATGTTGCAGTTATCGTTGCTGCACATAGATTACCTATGGTATTTCCGATGATGATGACACCAGCGGGAACCTTAAAACCCATTCGTATTTTTATTATTGGGTGTGGTGTTGCTGGTTTGCAGGCAATAGCCACCGCAAAACGATTAGGTGCCCGAGTGGAAGCCTTCGACACAAGACCTGTGGTTGAAGAACAAGTATTATCATTAGGAGCGAAGTTTGTAAAAATCGATGTAGGACCCACAGGTCAGACTAAAGATGGTTATGCCTTGGAACTTACAGAGGAACAAAAGCAAAAACAGCGGGAAGGAATGAAAAAAGTTATAGCCCAGTCTGATGTAGTAATAACTACTGCTCAGGTCTTCGGTAAAAAAGCACCATTACTCGTTACAAACGATATGATAAAAGCAATGCGACCCGGTAGTGTTATTGTTGACCTTGCCGCAGAAACGGGAGGAAATGTCGAAGGTTCAAAACCCGGCGAAGAAGTAATAATAGACAATGTTATTGTGATTGGAGCAGAGAATTTCCCGGGAAGGGTAGCAGTTCATGCAAGTCAAATGTATTCTGCTAATTTAGGAAATTTAGTGGAACACTTCTGGAATAAAGAAACAAAATCGTTTAATTACAAATTAGAAGATGAAATATTAAATGGTTGTCTAATTATTCATGAAGGCAAATTAAGAAATGAATTAATACAAAAGGCAAGGAGTTCACAATGAAAAAAAAGATAGTAAAACTAAATAAAATTCCATTGATGGGATGGGTAAGTTTGGTAGTTTTTGTATCCGTCCTATCCCTTTTATTTTTGGGAAGTTTCCCAAAGGTAAAGGCAGACAGTAATGCAGGTATGTCAACAACACCCGCAGTTGTTGCAACGGAATGTGCAACGGAACAGTCATTACCCAGTACCAGAGCGTTAAATCCGATGACATTACTTTTATTTACGTTCTTAATTGCGGTATTTCTTGGTGTGGAAATATTGACTAAAGTTCCATCCCAACTTCATACGCCCCTTATGTCCGGGTCAAATGCCATTTCGGGAATTACAGTCGTAGGTGCCTGTTTGGCAGCGGGACAGGGGAGAGATTCAGTGTTATTAATAGGTATCGGTATTATCGCAATGATTTGTGCAATGATAAATGTAGCAGGTGGTTATCTTGTAACAGACAGAATGTTAAGAATGTTCAAAGGGAAGGAAAGGAAGTAGCCGTGAACGAGACTATTAAAATATTAATTGAAGTTGCCTATATGGTATCGGCGGTTACCTTTATTCTGGGGCTGAAAATGCTCAGCAAACCGACAACCGCCATTAAAGGGAACATTATCTCCGGATTAGGGATGTGCCTTGCAATTGCTGTTACGCTTGTTAATCCGGTAATTAAATCCTATGAGTGGATAATAATTGGTGGACTTATTGGGAGTGTTATAGGAGCCATCGCTGCGATTAAAGTTCCGATGACCTCTATGCCCGGCTTTGTCGCATTTTTTAATGGAACAGGTGGACTTGCCAGCATGTTGGTAGGTTGGTCTGATTTCCATGTTACCTATACAGGCAAAGGTTATGGCGAATACAGCCTTGAAAATATTGTTTTAATACTTGCTACCTATTTAGCAATGCTGATTGGTGGAGTTACATTTTCAGGAAGTATGGTTGCTTACGCAAAGTTAGAAGAAAAAATTCAAGGGAAACCTATTTTATTTAAAGGACAACAGTTAGTAAATGCTGTTGTATTAGGATTAGGCATCCTGATTGGAGTCCTTTTCTTTGCAAGTCCCAATGGTCCTTTAATTTATCCCGCAGTCATATTATTAATGATATTGGCGAATATCCTTGGTATTTTAGTGACCATCCCTATTGGTGGAGCAGATATGCCCGTCGTGATATGTTTATTAAACAGTTACTCAGGTATGGCAGCATGTGCCTCTGGTTTCGTATTAAATAATACCGTATTAATCGTAGCAGGCTCCTTAGTCGGTGCCAGTGGTATTATCCTAACTGCAATTATGTGTAAAGCCATGAACCGTTCCCTTGCGAATGTCTTATTTAGCGGTTTTGGTTCATCCGAAGGAGCAGTGAGCACTTCCGTAACCGGTGAAGTAAAAGCATTATCTCCTGAAGATGCTTATTTTGTATTGGAAGCGGCTCGCTCCGTCGTATTTGTGCCCGGTTATGGTATGGCAGTGGCACAGGCACAACATGTAGTCAAGGAATTAGCCGACCTATTAGAAAAAAATGGAGCGGAAGTGAAATACGCCATTCACCCTGTTGCTGGTCGTATGCCAGGACACATGAATGTTTTATTAGCAGAAGCCAATGTCCCTTATGACCAATTATTGGAAATGGATGATATTAATCCAATAATTGATACCGTTGATGTTTGTATTGTAGTCGGGGCAAATGATGTTGTAAATCCATCCGCAAGAGAAGACCCCAAGAGTGCCATCTACGGAATGCCTATTATTAATGTAGATTACGCCAAAACCTGTTTTGTCTTAAAGCGGTCTCTTGCTTCAGGCTTCTCCGGCGTAGAAAACCCGCTCTTCTTCAAAGAAAATACGCGAATGATTTTTGGCGATGCCAAACAAACTCTGACAGCATTAGTAAATCAGTTCAAAGAAGCACAAGAGTAATTATTGCAAACATTAGTAGTAATTTTGGTACCCTTGTTGTATGAAAATACAGCAAGGGTTAATTATTTTGGGAATATTAAACAAATTTCTGAACAAACGATATAAGAGGTCTTGATGTAAATTATACATTTTATTCTTGACAAAATCTGACGGAAATATAAACTCTTATAGTAGTAGACATGTGTGTCTGCCCTGAAGAGTGAATTTATGTAACAGATTTATCCCTACTACCGAATGGATTGATTACACTACAATCATCATTTGCAGTGGAAAAAATCGTTTTTTAGGGGAGCAGGGATGCTCCCGATACATTATACCTTTAGAAATAAGTAAATCATAAAGAACATGGAGGAAAGGATTGAAAAAACTCTGTGGTTCTCTGTGCACTCTGTGGTTAGATTTTCTTTG